>JASLNQ010000086.1 GCA_030745955.1 Dehalococcoidia bacterium
TTTCCTCCCTGGGCCTCGATGAGACCACGGGCGATCGAGAGTCCGAGCCCTGAGCCGGGAATCCTCGAGATACGGGCGCGCTTGCTACGGTAGAAGCTATCGAACACGGCCTGCAGCTCATCCTCGGCGATGCCCGGGCCTTTATCGGCGATTTTCACTTTCACTTCGGAACCGGTCACCAGAACGGTAACGACCGCTTCGGTGTCGGACCTTGCATACTTGGCTGCGTTGTTCAGCAGGTTCAGCAGTACCTGGAGCGTCCGCTCGCGGTCGGCGTCGACCATGGTCGGAACATCAGGATGCACCATCTGCGCACTGATACCGCGATCCGCCAGGGCAGGTCCCGACATCTCGATCGCGGAGACGACGAGGTCATCGATATCGAAGATTTCGGTATGAAGGTTGAAGCCGCCGGCTTCAAGCAGTGATACGACGTTCAGATCGTCGACCATTCGCGACAGCCGGTCGACGGTGGATTTCAGATTGACCAGAAGCCGCCGCTGTTTATCGGTCAGCTCACCGGCCGCCTCCTCCCCGAGCATGTCGGTGTACACCTTCATGCTGGTCAGGGGAGTTTTCAGCTCGTGTGAGACGGTTGAGACATAATCCCGGCGCTCCACCTGGACAGGCCTGCGTTCTTGAAGGTCGGCGGTACTTTCCACGATAGCCTCAAGGCCCTGGACCCGTTCGAGCAGGCGCAACGAATCGATAACCGGTGAAACCTGGTCGGAAACACGCTCCACGACGGAAAGGTCACGCGCCGTGTACGCCCGCTCGCTCCGGGCGCTCACTGCGATTGCTCCGATTACCGAGTTACGGGCACGCAGGGGCGTCCTGATGCTGGACGGGAGTCCGGTTTCGGCGAGGTTGCCACCGGCGAGATCGAGCGGAGTTTCACCGGGTGCGCTGTCAGCCGTCGTTATGTACGATTCGGCCAACACGGCGTTGGAAGACTCGTCCAGCGTCACGGCATCTCCGGTGCGTAGACCTTCAATATCGAGTCCGTCTACATGGTCGATGACCAGCGATTTGCCGTCTTCGCTTATTAGTGCGATCGCACAGCGATCGACTGGTAGCAGTTTTTTCAGATTCCCGAAGACGCTGGCATAAAGGGCCTGGAGGTCCCGCGCCGCACTGGCGTCACGACTGAGTTGAGCCAGGATCTCACTTACGTCCGCCATCTGACTGATGCTCGCGTGGAGCTTCAAGCTGGCCAGGGCACCCGATATCTGCGATCCGATCCGCTCTGCGGCCTCCACGTGTTCGGGTCCGTAAGCGTTCTCGGTAGAAGTCGCCGTCGCCAGGAATCCCACCACCTCGTCGCGGTGAATCAGCGGCGTGGCCATCAGCGACCGGACGCCGGCTTCGAGCAGGTTCTCGATCCCCGGAAACTCCGAACGCATTTGCGTCAGTAGTTCGGTGTCGAGAACCAGGACGAACCTGGCCAGTGTTCCAGCCATAGTAAATCCGGACATCGGCATGACCTGCCCCTGGCTGTAACCGGGAATCTCGTCTCCCGACACGTACTCCAGGGTGACCGAATCCTCGGTGATATCGGCAACTGCGATTGCTGCCGTTTCCAGCGGGATCAACTGCCGGACCTGGTCGATCACGCGGTCGTATACCTGGCCGATGTCCTGCGATGATGAGACCAGTTGACCGATTTCTGCCATGACGGCCCGTTCATCACCGACAAACTTGATTTCGTCCTGGAGTCGCAGCGCTTCGAGCGCCATTCGCCGGTTGCCGCTCGCTTCGAGTTCACGGGTGACGATGCCCGGCAATCGTTGCATGGCGTCGGTGGTGAACAGGTCGGCAATTCCGAGTTCCATCAGGCCGGCCTGGTTTTGCTAGTGGGACTCGACCAGGGCAAACACCGGGACATCGGGTGCATGTTCACGGATTATCTCGACGGCCGGGGGTACGGATTCAGAGAAGCTGCGGGCATCGACGAAAATAACGTCCCACTCGTCATCTCTCACCCGTTGTGTGAACCTGTCGAGATTGGATGCCAGCTCGTTGCGTACCGCATGACCGGCGCCGGTCAGCAGGCGGGCTATCTCGACCCGTTCATCCAGGTCGAACGACAGCATCCGGACCTCTGCGGCGGGAAGTCTCGTTGCTGCCGTTTCGTTGTCAGGTTGTGAACTGGTCATGTTCGGCTGCCGGTCAGGCGGTGCCCATACGTTCTCACACCGAATTACCCAATAACTTACCCGACGGTGCAGAATCCGTGTGGGTGTTGAAGCTGATCCCGGTTCAGGCGGAGTTATCCGAATTCACAGAGGTACTGACTTCCGCCAGCCTGGACCTTTTTGATCGTTTGCGGTGTCGCGAGCATATCCCCGGTCGAAGAATCTTGCACATTTTCGGGGCTGGTGCCTCGCTCCGGGTGTTCCAGCGCTTCGGTCAACACCCGGCCGTCAAGGTGATCGGGGACAGGAAGGCCGAGGAGCTTGAGGACGGTTGGCGCGATGTCGATGTTGCCACTGGTAGTGTTGGACTCAAGGCCGGATCGGAACGATGGGCCACTGGCGACAAGGGTGTTGTGGAGTTCGGCGGGGCTGCCACCTCCATGCGAGCCAACCCCAGGTTTGCCGCCGGTCGCTGCCCCTATCATGGCCAGCGGGGCCGACCGTGTGGATTCCCGGGATCGCATAGCCAGGGCGATATCCGGGCTGCGCAGACCCTCAAGCCCGATATCGCTCATCGAGGCCAGGTTGGGAATGCCCGGGTCCGCGAGGTCGGTGGCAATCGCGCCAACCCAGTCCTGCGAGGATAACCACCGCAACAGCCGGTCCGCGAACTGCCGGTCACTCTCTGTGAGGTACAACAGCACGGAACCTCCGTTCTCGGCGACAACCACGCTGCTTTCTTCGCTTCCCGCGGCACCGTGAACACTGAAACCTGCCTTCGCCAGTTCGGCATGGACATCGATTACCGAGTCGATTGTTGAGTAGCCGTGGTCTGACACCACGAAGACATCGGGCGGGGCCTGTTCGCCATTGCCCCCGATGGCGTCCAGGATGCGACCGAACTGTGCATCGGCAAGTGAGTACATGTCCTGCGCCTGGGAGCTGTCGATACCAAACGCGTGCTGGGACGTATCGGGTTCCGGGAACCAGACGAGGAGGACGTCGGGTTTGAGCTCGCCAATTGCGTATTCAATCGCCACGTCGGCCGTGCGTCTCACGAGATCGGCTGCGGGTGCTTGCTTGGGAGGCCATTCACCGAACTTGCTGACGATCTCGACGTGGTGGTCCTGTGGGTTCGTGAACTCGGGGTGGATCACGACATCACCGAATTTATCGGCGTTCGGGTGCTGGACGAACGCATTTCCACTCGTACCGCCGACCACGGATACCCACTTGAGCCCCTGCTCGCTGATCAGTTCGCCAAGCGTGGGCACGAAGAGAAGCTTGCCTCCGAAGAGCCGGTTGATCTCGGGGAGTTTCGGGACGAGTGCATCGACAACCTCGGTCTTCGAGTACTCGGGGACGATTAACTTGTTTGCGGTCAGGCCATGTTTGCCCGGTGTCACACCGGTCACGACGGATGCAGAGTTGGCCCGGGTTACTGTCGGGAACACGGCGTGGTTATGCAGAAACCGGACGCCATTATTAGCGATGCCGTCTACGACGGGCATCCGTTCGTGGGTCACCTGGGAGGGTTGCAGTCCGTCGAACGCTGCGATCAGGATACGTGGCATTAATCGATCCCCATCTTTTTCAGTTCTTCGTCCGAAAATCCAAAATAGTGGGCCACTTCGTGTGCAACCGTTGTCCGCACCGCCCGCTCAAGCGCTTCCAGTGAGTTGCAGGAATCTTCGATTGGTTCCTGGAACAGGGTTATTACGTCGGGCAGGGGCGGTACGTACGCGCCGCGCTCAGTAAGCGGAATTCCCTCGTACAACCCGAAGAGCGTGTCGCGTGGTCCGAGGCCGTTTTCGGCCCGTTGTGATTGGGTTGGGCGATCGGTGACGATTACGCTCACATTGCCCATCTTTGACAGGAACTGTTCGGGTAGTGACGCGACCGCTTCGCGTACCAGTTCCTCGAAGCTGTCCCTGTCCACTCGCAACTCTGGTTTACCCGGCTCCGACCTGTTGGCGGATCTTTTTCAAGGTATCGAGATTTGGTCTGTCGGGGCCGCTTTTGTTAGTGCCGGGGACCTCGAGGTAGAAGGGGATGTCTTTGAATGCCGGGTGCGACAGGACCGTGGCAAAACCGGCAGCGCCGATGAGCCCTTCGCCGATGTTGTCATGGCGGTCGACCAATGAGCCGAGGTCTCGCAGTGAGTCATTGGCGTGCACCGACTGGAGCAGATCAAGCCCAATCTCTTTATCGAACTCATCAATCGTCGCGTTCAGCGTATCGGTTTTGGATATGTCGTAGCCTGCGGCCCAGACGTGCTGGGTGTCCAAGCACACGGCGACACGATCGCTCCCGATGGCCCTGATGAGTGTTCCGAGTTCTGCAAACGATGAACCTATATGGTCGCCTGCGCCGGCGCTTGTCTCGAGCATAAGCAGCGAATCACCGGGCTCGGCCTCAAGGACCCTGCGGACGGATTCCGCAAACTGGTCGATGATGGCGTCGAAGCCCTGGCCACGGTGGCTCGCGGGGTGGAATATCACTCCCAGCGCCCCGAGTATGTTTGCTGCGGCGACATCGGCCCGCAGGGCGGTTTCGGACTTACCGACCAGCTCGGCGTCGGGTGAGCCAAGGGCGATCAGGTACTTTCCATGCAGGACCGTCGGCCCCATGCCCGAGCGGTCCATTTCCGACTTGTACTTGTCGGCTATCGTGTCGGCAATGGGCTTTGCCGACCACATGCGTGGCGACGACGCGAATATCTGGAAACACTCAGCCCCTATCTCCTCGGCGCGGGCAACCGCCTTATCAGACCCGCCGGCCGCGGAAACATGCGCCCCAATCAGCATACCCTTCGGCTCCCTGTGATCTGGTATCAGCCGCGCCCGACTGCCTGCGTCCACCGGGCGCATGGTAGTCGAATAATCACCCGTGTGCGACCTTGGATACAGGTTTTTAAGGCGAAGCGGCAACCCGTCGCCATGGGAGGAACGCCCGGCGCTCCCAGAGTACGAGGACCTGGGCAGCGACGAAAATCGAGCTGTAGGTCCCGATGATCACACCGGAGAGCAGCACAATCAGGAAGTCCCTGAGAGATGCGCCGCCGAACAGCAGCATCGCAAGGATCACGGTCATCGTCGTGAGGCTTGTGCCGAGAGACCGCGTGATCGATTCGTTGATCGACAGGTTCACGGTGCTCCGGAAATCGCGTCCGGGTGCGAGTGTGACGTTTTCTCGGATGCGGTCGAAGATGACGATTGTGTCATTCACCGAGTAACCGATGACTGTGAGAATACCAACGATGAAGATCGCGTTCACCTCGGCGTTGATCGCAAAACCCAGCACGGTGAAGGCACCAAGTACGATCAGGACATCGTGTCCAAGCGCAATGATCGCTGCGAAGGCGTACTTGTACGAGGCTGGCACGGACCTGAACGCGTACATGATGTAGAGCATCACGAATACGGCGGCCACGATCACCGCGGTGATGGCGTTCCGCACGGTGTCCTGAGCGACCGAGGCACCCACAGTCGAGGTGTCGAGTACGGTGGCAGGGGCCTCATCGAGCAGGGCCACTTCGTCGGTGATGGCGTCCAGCCCGGTGTTGCCGAGGTCGTCGGTGCGGACGAAGTACTGGTTGTCACCCATGGCCTGGACGATCGCCTCGGGGTGCCCGGACCGGGCGAGGGCGTCCCTGACATCGGCGGTGCCGGGGTCCCCGCTCTCGAACTGGAACGTAATGGTCGAACCGGACGTGAAGTCGATCCCAAGGTTCAGTCCCGGTGATACGAGTATCACGACTGACAGAATGACCAGCACGAGCGAACCGCTCAGGAAGATTCGACGCTTTGCGATGATATCCATCAGGCGCTACCTCCCGGAGCTTCTTCGCGTGGTTGACCCTGGTCGCGCACGGGCACGAAGAGGTTCAGATTGTTCCCAACTTTCGAGGTGGCTACCAGGCGGAGCAGGAGTCTGCTGGCGAAGAATGCGGTGAACATGCTCAACAGCACACCGATGGCGAGTGTCAGGGCGAACCCCTGCATGACACTGGTGCTGAACCTGTCGCCAAACCAGAAAAGCACGATGGCGACAATGATCGTCGAAACGTTTCCGTCTCGGATCGATGGCCAGGCCCTGTCGAAGCCAGCGGTGATGGCGGCCAGCAGGCTGCGGCCCGAACGCAGTTCTTCCTTGGTGCGTTCCGCTATGAGCACGTTAGCGTCGACGGCGAAACCGAGTGACAGGATAACGGCGGCTGCACCGGAAAGAGTGAGCGTCACCGGGATCATCTTGAAGATACCGAGCAGCATCACTGTATAGGCGATCAGTGCGACGGCCGCTACGAATCCGGGGACCTTGTAGTAGGTGACCATGAATAGAAGGAGCAGCACGAGTCCGATCCCGCCGGCGATCAGGCTGCGCCTGAGGGAGTCTTTACCCAGCACGGCGTCGACGTTTCGTTCCTGGATGAGGTCGAGGCCGACGGGCAGGGCACCTGACCGGAGCTGGATGGCGATAGTTCGCACGCGCTCGGTTGTGAAGCTCCCGCCTTCGATGATGGCGCGACCGCCGGAAATACCGGCCTGGGCGCTGGGTGCAACCAGCTCTTCACCGTCGAGATATATTGCCAACCGGTCGTTCGCGCGGGCGACACGGTCGGTCACGTCAAAGAACGCATCGCCACCGGCGTCGTTGAAGACGAGTGAGACGATTGGCCGAGGGATGGCGCCTTGCGAAACGTCGGGGAAGGCGTCGTCGAGGTCGGCCGCATCGATTTCGGTATCGGACTCAGAGAAGTAGGCCGGGTTGGTACACCGTTCGTTTGCCCATTCGTCTTCCGAAAGGCCGTCCGGGGGCCAGGGGATATCTTCGGAGGTAGGCAGTTCGTCGCCACATTCGCGGTAGAGGAACTCGAGCTTTGCCGTCTTGCCGATCAGGTTCTTCGCTTCCTGCACACCGCCACCGACGGTCCACTGGGTAAGCGCCCCCTGGCTGGCGACGAACTGGACCCTACCGATATCGCGTAGGGCGCTTTCAAGTTCCTGAGCCTCGCTCCGGATGGGGTTGCCATCTTCATCGGTCGTGTCGATGCCGAGGCCGTACATCAGGATGGAGAAAAGGCCCGGGGCTGCGTCAACCTCTTCGATATCGGCATCACTGCGGCCAACCGACGCGAAGGCCGCCTGGACTTCCTCAAGGGTGGGGAGCAATTCTTCCACGATCGGCTCGGTATCGACTGCCGTGTCTTCACCCTCTTCGGGCGGGATGATATCGGGCAAGACATAGCTGACCTGCAAAGCGACCGGGTACTGGGCGATGATGGCTTCGTGCCAGGCGTCAGCTTCCGATGGCGTGACTACATTGCCTTCGCGGTCGACGACCTCACCCTGAACATCGTCGAGTTGGACGGTTAGCGAATCGTTGTCGTTTTGCTTTACCTTCGCGTCAGGTCGGCCAAGGTCGGTCCGGAAGAACTCTTCCAGGTCGTCGGGGGAGACGAAATTGGAGGAGAAATTCAGCGTGATCGACGCCCCGGACTGACCCGGGATCTGGACGAGTACGCGGTCGGCAACGGAGCCGACGCTGCCTCCGAGCAGTTGGACGCTCGCCTCGCTGACGCCGAATTCGTTGACCCGGCGGTCAATGATATTCCGGACGCCTTCTACGTCGTCCTTTGTAGGCTCTCGATCATCCACGGGCACGACCTGGTAGACAAGGTGAGTCCCGCCCTCAAGGTCGAGCCCCAGCGTGAGGCCGAGAACGCTGTCTCCACCGCGGGAGAACCCGAGGAAGTTGATTTCGGAGGTTGCCAGTACAACCACCGAAAGGACAATCAGTATTGCGATGAGGACGAGGCCCCGGAATCTACTCAATAACCCAGACTCTTACGCGAAACGCGCCGCGAAGGCGGCGCGTCTATTTGTTTTTTTCTGACGGTCGATCACCGATCTGGTGTCGCCAGGATGTTCCTAGAACGTACCCCCGATACCCCTCCGAGTTGATCGGAATCGGGGTATCGA
>JASLNQ010000087.1 GCA_030745955.1 Dehalococcoidia bacterium
GCAAGAGACCCTACGCGTGGTCGAGGGCACACGCAGAAATCGAGTTGGCGATTGAGCAACTGGGCGTCAGCTACTCGTTTCTGCGTCCGCATTACTTCATGCAGAATTTCCTTTCACTCCTGGTAGTCGATGAAAACGGAGTCGTTACCCTGGAAGCTCCCGCTGGCGCAGGGACGATTGGTGCGATAGACGCTTACGACATCGGTGAGTGCGGGGCCAAATTGCTGGCGACTGGGGAGCCTCTCAATGCACACGCGGTGCTAACAGGGCCCGAAAACATCCCGATGCGCCGGGTAGCGAAGGCGTTCGGTGGCGCGGTTGGAGCGGATTTTTCTTACGTCGACCTGGATCCCCTTGAGTACAGGGTGCTGCACGAAGCTGAAGACCCTGGCAGTACGGATGACATCGTCGGTGTTTACGCAGAAGTGCGGGAAGGCACGATGGCGGTTCATAGCGGTGATGTCGAGTGTATCACCGGCAGTTCGCCCCGCTCAATCGAGCAGTTTGCGGCGGCGAACGTCGACGCCATCAACGCGGCAATCGCAAGCGCATCCAGTAAACCCGGCCACCCCTAACAAGGCGCTAACTGCTACCCTTCCGCCATCTTGCAGGCAGATGAGCACCGGAGGCGCAGGAAATGCATGTTGGAACGCAGGTAGGGGCACGTAGCGACTCGGATTTCGAGCAGTGGGCGCAGCTTGGCGTCGTCAACATCTGTTCCGATCCACCCGGAGACACGCACAGCTGGACGGTTGACGACCTGGCGCGGCATAAAGAGAAGGTCAACTCGTACGGGATCTCGCTGGACATGGTTCAGATTCCGCTCTCGTCAACGCCACTCGACGTCAGCCAGTCGCCAAACATCATGCTTGGCAAGAGCCCCGAGCGGGACCGGGAGATCGAGTCGATACAGAACATCATCCGGATGTGTGGCGAGGTCGGGATTCCCGCAGTCAAGTACAACATGAACATCATCGGCATCCCGCGGTCCGAGAGGGAAGCAGGACGCGGCGGCTCATCGAACTCGACTTTCAGGTGGGCCAAGATGAACCCGGACGACCCCAAGACCATCGCCGGTGTCGTCGGTGTCGAGGAGAACTGGGAGCGGATCGACTATTTCCTGGAGCGCGCAGTCCCGGTCGCAGAAGAATCCAAAGTGCGAATGGCGTGTCACCCTCACGATCCCTACACGCCCGACGGTTACATGGGCGTCAGCCGGATCCTGGGAACAGTGGATGGCCTGAAGAAGTTTGTTCAGATGCACGAGAGTCCGTACCACGGGTTGAACTTCTGCCAGGGCACGGTGACCGAGATGCTCGACGATCCGGGCGCTGAGATCGCCGATGTCATCCGATGGTTTGGGAGCCGGGAGAAGATATTCAACGTCCACTTCCGCAATATCCGGGGCCACAAGCTGGACTTCATGGAGTCGTTTCCCGACGAGGGCAGCATCGACTTCTCGGAGATCATCAAGGTCTACCAGGAGGTCGGCTACAAGTACATGCTGATGCCCGACCACGTGCCGCACATCAGCGGAGACGACGCCCAGGGAACGGCATTTGCGTTCTGCTACGGCTACATCACGGCGCTGCTGCAGTCGATCGACGAGCCGCGCAAGCAGGCGTGGGTGACGAAGGGCCCGTAGCGCGCCGTTGGAGTAGCAGGAGTTTTCTTATGCCAGATGCACGTTCACTTCGGGAGAGAATCGTAGGGGGTGAAGACTTCAACGAGGTCCGCATCCCGATGGACAGCATTGCTGAGCAAGTGCAGGAGATCATTCGGAGCCAGTCTGCCGACCTCATCTATGTCGATAGCCAGCACGGTCCGCACACTGAGTGGGACATCGTGCGGATATGCAGGGCCGCTGAAGAGCTCGGTGTCGGCGTGATTCTCCGTATAAAGCACACTCGCTACGCCCACCTGATTGGCAACTATCTCGATCTGGGGTTACTCGGCATCAAGGTTCCGGAAGTCGAGGACCCGGCGGTTGTCCAGGAGGCGATCAACGCCTTTTACTATCCACCGATCGGGCGTCGTAGCTGGGGTGGCGAGGTCGGATTTGGGAAGCGGTCGATCGAGGATCGTGTGGAGTACGCCACGTGGTGGAACAAAACAGGAATCCTGGCGATCAAAATCGAGTCGCTGAAGGCTGTACTGAATGTTCGAACGCTGGTGAGTCCACTCCTGACCTTCATGGATTATGGCGGCATGGACCTTCGATTCAGCCTGGAAACGACGCCGCATCCTGAACTCAGGAGTTTTGAGGATTGCAAAGAGTTCGTGAAAAAAGAACTGACGGACATCGATATTCGGATTTTGTGAATGGTGCCACCGTGCATTGTGTGGCGAGAGACTGAAGTGGCCTGAGTCGGAATATTCACAGGAGAGGTTTGATTGGCAGACAACTCGAAAGCTGAGAACAATCCGGTCGCCTATCGCTCGCATGTGCGGATTGAGCGGGTGAAGGGTCCGATCCGGAGGGCTTTTCTACCGGCGCATGACGGGCCGGTAATGCTGGGAGTTCACTCCGAGGTCGCCGAGCACTACGGTGTCGACAATAGCGTGGTTGATCCGTACACGACCACCCTGGATTACGTGATCGCGGCGGCAGCGGGGTGAATGACCGGGACTTTTGGCGGTGCCCTTGAGGCCCGTGGGATTCCGGCTGGTGATGGCTTTCTTCATTCCGAGTCGGTCGGTGAGCTGGAAAAAGAGAACGGCACGCTCGTGATCAAGCGGGTGCACATCGTCTATCGGCTGAACGTGGAGGCCGGGTTGTACGCCGAGAAGCAGGCGGCGATTCAGCGTGCGTTCGATCTGCACCCTGATTCATGCCCGGTGTACCGAAGCATCTATACAAGCATCGATATCACGAAGGAACTGGACGTAGTGGAGACGTAAGCGGGGTGGGTTGATGCTCGCTGGTAAGAAAAACGGCCCGATGGAATTCCACCGGGCTGTTTTTTGTTCGATTTGTGGTGGGCGGAGCCGACTCCTAAGCTAGTTCCTTCCGGCGGTCACACCCACCCTCTGACTCCCTCCCTTCTGCGGGAGGGAGGACTGCTTCACGCCCCAGCGGCCCCTACGGCTTGACCATTGAGCCGTCGGCGCGTCGGATGGTGCCCCATGCGCCGCCGTATTCGCGGTCCTTGAACGGGAATTTCGCCGCCATCTTCTCGTCGATGTCGATCCCGAGGCCCGGCTTGCCGTTCGACCACATCATGCCGTCTTTCAGGGTCGGCATGCCCGGGAACATCTCCATGGTGCGTTCGGGTGGAATCGCCGCTTCCTGGATGCCGAAGTTGTGGGTGTTGAGGTTCAGCATCATGTTGGCCGCGTGACCCACCGGCGAGGTGTCGCCGGGGCCATGCCAGGCGGTGCGGACGCTGAACAGCTCGCCCATGGCCGCGATCTTCTTGGCGGGTGTAATCCCGCCGATCTGCGACATGTGAATTCGGATGAAGTCGATCAGCCGGTCCTTGATCATCGGGATCACTTCGTGGGGGCTGTTCCACAACTCACCCATCGAGATCGGGGTCGATGTCTGCTCCCTCACCATTCGGAAGTATTCGTTGTCTTCCGGGCTGAACAGGTCTTCCAGGAAGAACAACTGATACTTTTCGACTTCCTTGGCGAACCATACGCCGAGGATCGGTGGGATGCGCTCGTGGACGTCGTGGAGGATTTCGACGCCGTAGCCGAAGCGGTCGCGAATGTGTTCGAACAGGTCGATTGCCGACCGCATGTAGGGCTTGGGCTCGAAGATCCCGCTCGGGTGGGCGTATCGCTTGCCCTCTTCCTGCGGCTGGACCCATGTCGTGACGGCTCGCGGGCCTTCCATTGAGCGGGAGTCTTCGGCACCGGTGCCGCCCCGACCGTACTCAAGATCGGCCTCGGTCAGGCCGTGGCCTGTTCCGTAGGTGGCGTATCCGGGTGTTTCGACCTGGATTCGAATGTGGTGGAAGCCCTGTTCCAGGAAGGCCTGCATCTTGTCGCCGACTTCTTCTTTCGTGGATCCCGAGGCGTGGACATACACTGGCGCTGCCTCACGGGCGCGGCCTCCGAGAAGATCGTAAACGGGCATGTTCGCCATCTTGCCCTTGATGTCCCAGAGGGCCTGGTCGACCCCGGAGAGGGCGTTGTTCAGCACCGGCCCGTTGCGCCAGTAGGACGAGACGTACGACGACTGCCAGATGTCTTCGATATCGGCGACGTTCCGGCCGATCAGGAAGGGTCGCAGGTAGTCTTCGATGGCGGCGGCTACTGCCGTGGGGCGCTGGGTGAACGTTGCGCAGCCGACACCGTGAAGGCCCGGCTCGGATGTTTCGATCTTGACGATGACGAGCCGGATGTTGTCGGGCTCGGTGAGGATGGTCTTGATATCTCGAATGGTTACGTTGCTCATGAGTTGCTCGGCCTGGGTGTTCGGGGCGGTGTTCGGGTTTATGCCGGTCGTAGAGGTCCGACGGTCGAGAATTGTACAAGCGGTAACGGCGGTGAAGTCGCCCCCAGGAGGGCGCCTCAGCAATGTGGAGGACGCTTTCGAGCGGAACCAGGATCTGGCCTGGTGAGGTTGCCCGAGGTGAGGATCGCCGCCGGGGATCGGGACGACGTTATCGACCGAGGAGGGAATCCAGGTCGAGTTCCTCAAACGAGGCTGTGGCCAGGTGCGGTGCGTCATCGCCTGTTACGGAAAGCGCGATTTCACCAACACCCACGCAATACATGCCCGCCGCAAGTGCCGCCGTGAAACCTGGCTGCGAATCCTCGAACACGACGCACTCTGAGGGATTTACGCCCAGGAGTTCGGCGGCCTTTGAATACGGCTGCGGATCGGGTTTGAGCCGGGTTACGTTTTCGAGCGTTACAGAGCAACTGAAAAAGTCGGCAAGTCCTGAAATACGCAAGAACCCATCGGCGTAGTCACTTTCGCCTGAAGTGACCAGGGCGACTCGTAACCCTGCGTCGGCGAGGGACCGGACCGCGGCCTCTGCACCAGGCAGCAATTCGATGCCATCGGCGACGATTCGTTCCCACTGGCGAAGGTACTCAGCCAGTACGTCGTCTGCGCTACCCAGGCCGTAGTGCTCGGTGACGATTCGTGCGCCTGGGATCACGCCTTTCCCAAAGGTGATCGGGTGGTCATCGGCAAGCCCATCGAAGCCGAATGCCCGGATGGTAGCCAGCTCTGCCGCGCGGTGAGGAGGGCCGGTGTCGATCAGGGTCCCGTCGAGATCGAAGCATGCTGCGGTGAATTTCATGAGTTGACAGCGTATCGCGTTGATTTGGGCAATTGCGGACGTTCGGTGCCGTGTGCGTGCCTTCCTTCGACCCGTTCGACAAGCTCAGGGCAGGTTGCCTCAGATGCCGTCTTGGATGGCGTTTGGCGAGAGGTCTTCAGGATGGTATTTGGCGGTGGATGGGCCTTGGGGGGAGGAAAACTACCAGACAATCAAAAAACCTTCTCAAATGAGAAGGTTTTCGGGTTCAGGCGGATGTGGACGCTAGTTCGAGAGCAGCGAGATGCCCTTCTTGTCGAGTGTCCGCATCTCCCGGGTGGTCAGCTTGACGCGGTAGCGCTCACCGTCGATCACAACCCACTTGTTCTGCAGGTTTGGCCTGGAGATCTTGCGCGTTGCGTTCAGCGCGTGCGATCGGTTGTGACCGAACATCGGCTTCGGTCGGGGTCCGAGACCCAGTTTGGCCCTGATCTGGTCGGAGCTAGGCATAGCGGTAAACTCTCGAAGTGACTACTGAAGGTGGGGAATTTCTCTTATCGAACGTACGAATTACGAACGCAATCCGTTGCTGCTCGCTTGAGACTCTAACGGTATAGATTAACATGCATGTCGAGCCGGAACAACAGAAGTTTGCCCGATGAATTGCGAGTCTGGTTGATCGATTTGAACCGCAGTTTGCATGTAATTACTGAGGAGTAGGCCTGGTGCAGAACTCTACGGTCCTGGCGGACCCTACCGGTGCGAGGGTGCTCGTGAGGATGATTCGGGCCACCGCCGAGGCGATTGAAGCCAACCGCGACACCATAAACGCCCTGAACGTGTTTCCAGTTCCAGATGGCGACACCGGCACCAACATGATGCTCTCCTTGAGATCTGTCGTGGACGATCTTGAGATGACTTCTTCAGAATCGATTGCCGATATCGCCAGGAAGATGGCCCGCTCGGCGCTGCTGGGCGCACGTGGAAACTCGGGACTCATACTCGCCCAGTTCTTCAAGGGACTGTCGGAATCGCTGAATTCGTCGGACAGCGAACCGCTGTTGCGCGGAAGCAGCTTTGCCCGGTCGCTGCGGATAGCGGCAACGAACTCGTACCAGGCCGTTCCCAACCCGGTGGAAGGCACCATGCTGACGGTTTACCGCGAGTGCGCCGACACTGCGGAGGCATCGGCAGCACAGGACGGCTCACTCAACAATGTGCTGGCTGCGGTGACCGCATCGTCACTCAACTCGGTGCGCCGTACGCCCCAGCTACTCTCGGTACTCGCTGAGGCGGAGGTAGTGGATTCCGGTGGGTTTGGCTTTGCGGTGATGCTCGACGGGGCGCTCAGGGCGCTGCGGGGGATCGAGCCGGCGGCGCGGGTGATCGAAGTGCCGATGCCAGGTGGAACGAAGTTCTCGGGTTCGGTAAAAGCCGACTTCGTCACCGCATCGGAGGAGATCGACTGGGGTTACTGCACCGTGTTCGCAATCCAGGCCGAAACGCTTGACCTCGATGGACTACGGTCCCACATGGACGAGCTTGGCCGCTCGCCAATCGTCGATGGTGCCGACGGAATTGCGAAGATCCACGTGCATATGGAAGATCCGGGCAAAGCATTGAGTGCGGGGCTCGGGTACGGGCAGATCTCGAATATCGAGATTGCCAACATGGACGAGCAGACGGCTGGCTGGGCTTCGGCCCGTCGGAGCAGCGCCGGTGAACCACCGGTCCCAACGCTTGCCGCACCCGCAATCGCAGTGGTGGCGGTTGCCGCCGGAGATGGGCTGACCGACCTGATTATCAGCGCGGGCCTCGGCGCGACATCGGTGGTGGAGGGTGGTGACACGATGAATCCGTCGGTGGCCGACCTTTTGGCGGCGGTCGACGCGGCGCCATCGGACAGGGTGATCGTGCTGCCGAACAATAAGAACGTTGTTGCAGCCGCGCAGCAGGTTCCCGACCTGACCGGCAAGGACGTGCGAGTCATTCCAACCCGTTCGGTTCAAACAGGGATTGCGGCCTTACTGGCCTTCAACATCGATCTGACACTCGATCAGAACGAGAAAGCCATGAGTGAAATCGCCGGCGAGGTGGGTGAGGGCCGGGTTTGCCAGGCGTCGCGTGACGTGACTATTTACGGGCACGAGATCAAAGCGGGGATGACGTTCGCTACGTTCGATGATGACATCGTGACGGTGGGGCGGGACCCCCTGTTCGTGCTAGTCAAGCTGATCGAGGAACGCTCGGACGGAGCCGAGATCGTGACCGTGTACACCGGGGAAACTGTGACCGAGGAGCAGGCCGAGACGACAACGCAGACCCTCGAAGATAAGTTTGGTGATTTCGATATCGAGGTCGTGTGGGGCGGACAACCGCACTACGATTACCTGATTACAGTAGAGTAGCCTGACCTTTGTGTCAGGGATATTGGGGGTTTGCAGACCACAGAACCGGGTTTGCGGTTGGCCTCCTGAACATCGGAGCACGTAGATGAGCATCGCAGTTGTAACCGACAGCACTTCCGACCTGCCGACTGGCCTTGTTAAGAAGCACGGTATTACTGTCGTGCCGTTGAACGTTCATATCGAAGATGAAACATTCCTGGACAATGTGACGATATCGGCCGATGAGATGTACGAACGCCTGCCCGATACAACACTATTTCCGACCACCTCGGCACCATCAGTTGGCAGGTTTGTCGAGACCTTCGAGAAGCTGGCAGCAACGCACGATGAGATCATTTCGCTTCATATTTCGTCGAAGCTCAGCCTGACGCACAACGCGGCGGTCAACGCGATCTCTGAACTGGGCTCCACGGACACCCGGATTGAGGTTGTGGACACTCAGACGGCTTCGATGGCCCTTGGCTGGACGTCGGTAGGCGTTGCC
>JASLNQ010000088.1 GCA_030745955.1 Dehalococcoidia bacterium
CGAGGATCTCGATCAGCTCGTGCAGTCGCGACGTATCAGTGCCGTCGTGGTTGCCTGCCCTGAACACCAAGTGGCCATGATCGCGCCGCCGGGTGTCGCCGGGCCGCTCGACTTTTCCGGCTTCCCACAGTGCAACCGAGATGCTCGACATAATCAGTCCGACTGCCCGCTCGGCGCCGACAGCTGCCGCCATCGCGGGGTCGGTCCAGGTGTTCTGTGACGAGACGATGTATCCGTCGGATTTGACGAACTTGTCGATGAATGTCGCCGCCCAGGACGTGTCGTACGCCTTCATCGCGACGAAGCCGAGATCGAACTGTTCACCACGGGCCAGGTACTCGTTTTCGTGGAGGTGGTACATCGTCGGATGTGCGGTGAACGGGTCGTGCGGTCCTACGACCTGCAGGCCGTTCGCACGGACCGTCTCGACCTGCTCTGCCCAGCTGTCGACGATCGCGACATCGTGCCCGGAGTGCGATAGCCAGCCGCCAATATACGAGCCGACCGCACCGGCCCCGATCAGGATTATTCGCTTGTTTCCAGGCATATATTATTTCTCTTTGAGCTTGTTGCGGTTCGTAAACTGGTTTGCGGTTGGTGTTGACGCCCCCCGAACGGGTTGTTTCCCGAGTCGGCTGCGGTCAGTCGTAATAGACGGCTTCCGATCCGGCTTTCCTTCTCGCAGTGCTGTCGAGAAATTCGTCCTGAATCTCGGGCGGCGGATAGGTGTACCGCTGCCTGGACATCAGCCACGGCTCGGCCCGTTCGTTGCTGGTGCGCACGGTCGCGTCCTTCCGATCCCTGATCGATGCCTTGAGCCGCGTGCCCAGTCCGGGCTCGGTCGGCGCCATGAGGAACCCATCTTCCACGACGAAATCGGGTTCGATGAAGTCCCGGTACCAGCCACGGTGCATCGCCCTGTTGTACTCCATGATCATCACGTTTGGGGTGGCCATCGCGATGTGGGCGCAGGCGAGCATGTTCACCGGCCCTACGCAGTCGTGCGGTGCGATCGGGAGCTGGTGGGCCGACGCGAGGATGGCGATCTTCTTGACCTCGGAGATACCGCCGGTCCAGGTGAGGTCGGGCATCGTGATTCTTGCAGCCGAAGATTCGATGAAGCGCCGGTGCTGGTAGCGGGTCATCAGGCGCTCGGCGGCTGCAATGGGCGTGGATGTTGCCGCCTGGAGCCGGACGTGGGCCTCTTCGTTAAGCGGTGAGATCAGCTCCTCGTGCCACATCGGGCGCAGCGGTTCCATTTCGCAGACGATCCTGATGGCATTTGGGAGGTTCCACTTGGCATGAGCGTCGTTTGCAACCTCGATCTCCAAGCCCAGTCTGTCGCGGATCTCCCGCAGCGGACGCAGGGCCCAGTCGAGGTCGTCGGCGAACAGGAGTTGACCATCGGACTCCCGGGCGATGAAATCGGTCGGCGACATCTTCATCCCGGTGATGCCCTCGTCGAGGAGGCTCTTCGCCACTCCGACGGGATCGGTCCACACATCGTAGCCATCGGTGATGTCACCGAAAACCCCCAGTGTGTTGTACACCTTGATCCGGTGCCGCGTCCCACCTCCGATTATCTCGAAAATGGGCATCTGGAGCGCCTGCCCCTTGATATCCCAGAGGGCCACGTCGATGGCAGATATCGCGCGCAACTCCGCACCACCGTAGCCGGCGTGGTCGGAGAGCCTGAACATTGTCTGCCAGTGCCGTTCGATCTCAGACGGGTCACGGCCGACAAGGAGGGGTCCAAAGTGGTCGTGGACGGCCGCTTCGACGGTCGATGCGGCGTACCAGGTCTCACCAAGGCCAACGAGGCCGGTGTCGGTGTGGACCTGCACGAAGATCAGGTCGGGAAACTGACCAATCCTGATGGTTTCGATCCTGGAGATGATCATCAGGCGTCCCTCTCCCGGTCGTCCGCGCTGTCTCCGTCGTTTTGGTACCAGGTGGCAATGCCACCGCCGGGACCGCCTGTCGGGGCGTCGCCCGTTCCGGCCACGGGTCGGTCGACAGAAGAAGAGCCGAGCGACCGGAACTCCCTGATCTCCTCCATATCCGCCCACATCTTCTCCGAGAAATTGTCGCCACCAGCCCAGCCTTCGTCGTTCATGCCGGGGATCGCCACCGATTCGTCGGTGACGCGCGTTTCGCAGTCGGGCCGTTCCAGTACCTCGGGCCGTAGCCGTGTGCCAATTCCAGGTTCCTGGGGTGCAGAGAGCCACCCGTGTTCGATTGGTGGGAGTGGATCGACGATGTCGCCGTACCAGCCGTACAGGTAGGGCCTGACGTGTTCCATGATCATTGCGTTCGGTGAGTTCATGCAGATGTGCGCACAGGCGAAGATGTTGACCGGCCCGGTGGCGTCGTGCGGGGCGACCGGCACCTGGTGGGCCGAGGCCATGACGGCAATGCGGTGTGTTTCGCTGATGCCACCTGTCCAGATAAGGTCGGGCATCACGATTTGTGCTGCACCGTTCTCGATGAATTCACGGAGTTGCCAGCGGGTCAGCAGCCGTTCCGAGATGCAGACCGGTGTGCTCGTGGCTTCCTGCAGTTGACGCAGGGCATCCGGGTTCAGGAGTGGCATCAGGTCTTCCTGCCACATGATGTCGAGGGATTCCATCTCTTTCGCGATCTGGATAGCCACCGGCAGCGCCCATTTGCCATGACCGTCGTTGGCGATCTTGATGTCACCCCCGACGGCGTCGCGGACGTCGCGGAAGGGCTTCAGGCCGCGGTCGAGGTCTTTCGGGGCCAGGTACTGCCCTTCTGATGGCGTGGCGACGGGGATTGTAGGACCCATCTTCATGGCGATGAGGCCGTCGTCGATAAGCTCGCGGGCGAGTTCACCGCAGCCCTCGAACGGAGCACCGGTGGCGTAGACACGGATTTTCTTGCGGACTGCACCGCCCAGGAGTTCATAAACCGGTACTCCGGCGGCCTGACCCTTGATGTCCCAGAGGGCCATATCGATAGCCGAGATTGCCCGCAACTCGGCGCCACCGTAACCGGCGTGGTCGGAGAGCCTGAACATGTTCAGCCAGTGCCGTTCGATTGCGAACGGGTCACGACCGACGATCAGCGGTGCGAAGTGGTCGTGGACCGCCGATTCAACCGTTTTCGAGGCGTACCAGGTCTCGCCAAGACCGATGAGTCCGGTGTCGGTGTGGACCCTGAGCCAGATGGCATCGGCGGGATCGCTGACGCGGACGGTCTCGATGTGTTTGATGCGCACGTTTGAATATCGCCTCGTGAACAGGATGTTTTACTGGCAAAACGGGGGCAGATGAAGGCGGAGTATACGCCGTGGCGGGGTTAGAATCCCGGTCGTCATTCCGGCCCGGATTATCCTGTCCGGTATCTTCACGCACAGCAAGGGGTGCAATTTGAGAGCAGCCAGGGTCGTTGCCCGTCGAAAGATCGAATTCCTCGATATACCGGAGCCGGGACCACTCGAAGAAGGCGAGGTACAGATTAAACTCGAAGCGCTCTCCGTGTGCGGGAGCGACATCTATCTCGAGTACGACGCAGAGCTGCCGGAGGAGGACTACCCGTTCGTTCCCGGGGCGCCGATGCACGAGTGTGCCGGGACGGTGGTTGAAAGCCGTGACCCCGATTACCCGGAGGGTCAGCGGGTGATCGTGATCCCGCGCGACGTCGCTGGCATGCGGGAGCAGGTTGTGCAGACGACCGACCGCCTGATCAAGTTGCCCGACTGGGGCGACCTTACCGACTGGGTGATGTGCCAGCATTCGGGTACGGCACTTTTCTCGGCCAGGCGCTGGGGCAATCCGATGGCACGGAAGATCGCCGTTATCGGGCAGGGCGGAATCGGCCTTACATTCACGATGATCGCCGAGCGGCAAGGTGCGCAGCAGGTCGTTGGGATCGACCTCGAAGAGTACAGGTGCCGTAAGGCGATGGAGTTGGGCGCTACCCACACGATCAACGCCTCGAACGAAAATGTGATCGAGGCGGCAACAGAGATCACCGGCGGTGGCCTGTTCGATGTCGTGGTCGATGCCAGCGGAAACCCGGAGGGACTCAACCTTGCGGTCGACCTGGTGAGGAGCCAGGGTCAGATCGTCTCATTCAGCCTTGTCGATCCGCCGTCTGTGACGTTCGATCACCGGAAGTGGATGGGCAAGAACCTCCAGCTGAACACGACGGTGATCGCGGGGACAGGCGAGCCGGTGCAGGAGATCCGCGACATCGTTGCGCTGAAGGAACGGGGCTGGATCGACCCCGGTGTGCTGAAGACACACGAAGTGAAGTTCGAGGACGCGCAGGAGGCGTTTGAGATGTACCGGCTGCGGCAGGACGAAGTGATCAAGATCGCTATGTCTTTCTAGCCTGAGCACTGGCATAATCTTTCGGGCACATTACGCGCGTTCGCGCCATTCTGACTACGGGTCCGCATCAGATCAGGAGAATAAATATGTCTGCCGATGTGGGTGCCAGGGCACCCGGTTTCAACTTGCTCGACAGTGATGGGAACGAGTTCGCCCTGGACAGCCTGAGCGGCAAACGGGTGGTGATTGCCTTCTTTCCGGCGGCGTTCAGCGGTGTTTGCGCCGAAGAGCTGTGCACCTTCCGCGATGCACTCGCCGACTACTCCGCCATCGACGCCGAGGTGGTGGGAATTTCCGTTGACGGGCGGTTTGCGAACGGCGCTTTCAAGTCGGCAAACAATATCAACTTCCCGATCCTGAGCGATTACAGGCAGACGACGATCGCCGATTACGACGTGGTGTGGCCCGATTTCGCCGGGATGGAGGGCTACAACGCCGCCCGGCGTTCGGTGTTTGTCATCGGGAGCGACGGCAACATTGCCTGGAAGTGGCTATCGAACGTGCCTTCCGACCTTCCTCCGTTTGACGAGGTGAAGGCGCAGGTCGACGCACTCGGCTAGCCCTTTCGCACTGAGTCATTCACAAGCCCCGGCGCAGGTCGGAGCTTGTTTGGTATGGCATACCGGTGCATGATTTGCCGAACCGATCACTAACTCTCCCGCACCGGAATATTCCAAATGCCGAAATTCGCGTCCATTTCCCTCGATTCCGTAGCCAATTCGTCCAGCTCGGACCCGCAACCCTGGGGAGCAAAGACCGCCGGGGCTGTGAACACACTTCCGACCGGGTCCCAGGTGTTCTGGGGGGTTCCGTTCGAGTTCGCCGGTGGTGGTGACGCAGGCAGCGTGAACGATCTGCTCGTGCTGGCCGGTGAACCTGGCGTTGAGATTGCCGTTGGGGCAGCCGGTTCCCATCTCGTGTTCGCCCACTTCTGCGATGAGAGGGCATCGACGACGGTCGCGGGCCAGTCGGCCGACTACCTGAACCCGGTGATCACAGCCCCGGGTGAGCACCTGGTCGACTATGTGATTGTGTTCGAGGACGATTCCGAGCACCGCCAGCGGATACGGCGCCGGTTTGAGATTAACCAGGTCCTGAGCCGCATGCAGAGCGGGTTCTCCTCACGCCAGCACCAGGGCCTGTCGTCCATGTCGTTCCGCGGGCCCTACCCTGATAACGCATGGGGCAGGTGGCAGACCGGCGTGATGGTCGGTGATCCACCAGATTCTGGGCGTACGGCGGCGAGGGATGACCGGGGGGTCGGTCGAACCCGGCGGGATCGTGGACGATTTACGCACTGGAACTACCTGATTCTTCCAGGAAGGTCACGAGCGTGCGGATCGAGGCTACCGGGGCCACTGCGATCGCTATCGGGGCGATTACGGTTTTCGACGGGCAGGAAAATCCGTTGCGCCACCTGCCGCTTGAAACGATCGAGCTGAAGGGTGCCGGAGGATCAGCGGACGAGATCGATGTGGACGTCGACCTCGGGGTTATCGCACGTAAGCAGGACATACAACGCTTCGACGGTGACGAGTGGCTGGAGAGTCCGGTGAAGGGCTGGGGAGAGGCACCCGACGATCCTGAAAAGGTCGCATCGATCGACCTGACGGCTTCGGCTGACGCCACACTGGTGGTGAACGGGTCGGACATCGAGGTTGGCCCACTGCTCGAAACCGGCAGTGCCGCCAGCAGCGATGGCAGGGTGAAGGCGAAGGTCCTCACTTCCCAGCGCACGTGGGTCCACGGTCGGATCATCGATTCAAGTACCGGCAAGCCAGCTGCCGCCCGTATCCACTTCCGGTCGCCCGATGGTCGCTATTTCCCGCCTTACGGGCACACGCACGAGGTGAACGACAACTGGTTCGAGGACTACGGGGCCGACCTGCTGCTGGGCGATACGCAATATGCGTACGTCGATGGCACCTTCCAGGGCGAGCTACCGGTGGGCGACGTGTATGTCGAGGTGTCGAAGGGGTTCGAATTCGAGCCTGTCCGCAAGAAACTCACGATAGCGCCGGGGCAGCGCGAGCTCGATATCTCGCTTGAACGGATCTCAAACCTGCGGGCTTCCGGCTGGGTGACCGCCGATACGCATACCCACTTCCTCACACCAGAGACGGCCCACCTCGAGGCAGCGGGTGAGGACATCAACATCATCAACCTGCTGGCAGCGCAGTGGGGTGACCTCTACACGAACGTCGGCGACCTTACCGATGCGGCGTCAGGTTCGTCGTCGGCAGAGACGATTGTCTGGGTCGGCACCGAGAACCGGCAGCACTTCCTGGGCCACATTAGCCTGCTTGGCGCGACCGGCTCGCCCGTGCTCCCAATGTCGACGAGCGGTCCGACCGAGGGGTATATCGGCGATCCGACGGTACGGGCGATGAGCGACTGGGCCGACGAGGTCCGCGAAAAAGGCGGACTCGCCATCGTCCCGCACTTCCCATTCCCGCATTCGGAGGTGATCGCAGAGGTCGTGCTGGGCAAGGTGGACGGGCTCGAAATCCGTGATTTCCACGTCCCGACGATGGACACGTTTGCCGTTCATGAGTGGTACCGGCTGCTGAGTTGCGGGTACCGCATTTCGGCGGTAGGGGGCACCGACAAGATGTCGGCCGGAATGCCGGTGGGCGGTGTGCGAACATACGCATTTATCGGCGACCGCGAGCTTTCTCACCAGTCGTGGAGCGACGCTGTTCGTGCCGGTCGGACCTACACGACGAGCGGTCCCCTGATGGACTTCACAGTCGAGGGTTTGCGGCCCGGTGACGATCTTGCACTGCCGGAGTCGGGGGGTACGGTGCACGTGAAGGCCTCCGCTTCGTGCGCCATGCCGATCAACAGGCTGGAGATCGTGTTCAACGGCAAGGTAATCGCCGAAGCTACAAGCGAGGGTGGTGAAAAGCTTCTCGCTATCGATGAGCCGGTCGATCTGCCGGGAAGCGGCTGGATCGCGGCGCGGGCCGTCAGTAACCACGTCGCGTGGCATGTGTGGCCGGTGCATTTCGCTGCGCATACTTCGGCGATTTACGTGAAAGCGGGGCGGACCGATGTTTTCGATGCTGCGCTGGGTGAATACCTGATCACGACGATGCAGGGTGGTGTCGAGTGGCTCGATACGCTGGCGACACGGGCCGATGCCGAACGGCATGCTGCAATTCGCCGGGTGTTTACCGATGCGATCGGTGCGGTTGAGGGGAAGATGCCGCACCGCCACGGGGAGGGACCGCTGCACACGCACTAGGGCGCTGTGGGGTGGTGTGTGATTTCCCGAGCGGAGTCATCGGAGCCGAGGGATCTGGTGTGGGGTCACGCGGCGCGCTAGCTGAAATGGACACCTGTGCCACCGAGGTCCCTCCACTTCGCTTCGCTGCGGTCGGGAAATCTTGTTGTCCAGGTGCGGTGGGGACTGCCGATCAGTCGGTGTCGCGGGGATTTTTAAGGCGCATGGGGCCTGCGGATACTCCGCCGTCCATGAGGAGTTCTGCTCCGGTCATGTAGGCCGCATCGTCGGATGCCAGGAACAGGATGCCCGCTGCGATATCCTCCGGTTCTCCCCAGCGTCCGAGTGGAACGCGGTCGGTCCGGAACTTGCTCTGCACGGGGTCGGCGTACAAGTAGTCGGTGAACGGCGTGTGGACCCAGCCGGGCAGAATGGTGTTGACCCGGATGCCCATGCCGGCCAGTTGAAGGGCCGATGACCGGGTGAAGTTGACCATGCCGCTACGTGAGAACGAGTAGGCC
>JASLNQ010000089.1:0-255 GCA_030745955.1 Dehalococcoidia bacterium
GATTGTCAGGTAGATCGAGGCCAGGACACCCACGAAAGCCGTGCCGCTCACAATCAGCCGGCCCCGTAAATTCTCGACCGGCGACTGGAAAGCGTGCAGCGAGCCGAGCATGATCGTGGCGTAAGTCGCCATTCCGAAAACCGAGACCGGAATCCCGAGTATCCTCGCCCAACCGCTGGAGAGGACGGTATTGCAACCGCCAACGCTGCAGGCGACCTCGGAGTGCTGGAGGGCGTTCGAGGTCAGGTAAGTGGT
>JASLNQ010000089.1:265-8086 GCA_030745955.1 Dehalococcoidia bacterium
CGGCAACGAACAGCCACAGGCGTGATGGTCGGTCGGCCGCGGCCACTAGTTACCAGCTTCGGCCAGGGCCCGCTCGATCTTCACCCGGAAATCGCCGTATGGTATGAGTCCCGGGATCATCTCACCGTTGAGGAAGAAAGTCGGCGTTGATCGGACACCCAACTCCTGGCCCGCTTCATAATCGGCCTGGACCTTTTTGAGCTGCTTGTTCGTGTCGAGGCACTCGTCGAACTGGCCCTGGTTTAGCCCTATCATCCCGGCCATAGTCCGAAGGTTGGCGTCTGAATAACCACCCGAGTTGTTCCCACCATAGTTGACGAAGACAGTTTCTTCATACGCTTTGAACCCGGCCTGTTCGGCGGCACACTCTGCTGCTTCAGCCGCACGCCATGATTCATCACCGATGAAGGGGAAGTGCCTGAACAAGATGTTGACACGCCCGTTATTTACATACTCCTGAATAATCTGTTGCCCTGTCCCGAGGGCAAAGTCAACGCAAATGTGTCACTGGAAATCACCGAATTCAACCAGGGTCACCGGAGCGTTCGGATCACCGATAAGCGATCCGCCCGACATGAGAAGAGATTCGTCCTCGATTCCGTCATCGTCGGACGACAATACGGTGAATGCCACGACCGCTATCGCGACGATGACAATGGCAACTCCGCCCCAGAGCATCCAGCTTTTCTGGCCGCCCCCGGGTGAATCGTCCGATTGGTTCTGTCTTCGTTCCTGGCGTGTGGTCAAATGCGCTCTCGTTCTTGTTCCCGGCCCCGCTCGTGGTGTATTCCGGGGCAGGTCGTTCCGGTTATCGGAATCAACGGTAGCAGGCCCGGTGTACTTACGTCTTTATCCCGGTGAATATCACGTGACGAATTCCGCCTTTTCCTTTGTGGGGCTGGATGCGGAGACGGTCGGTGCGAAACCCGTTCCGGCGCATCCGGCTCGGGAATTTCGGCTCGTCGTCGGCCGACCAGATGGCGACCCGGCCCCCGTTTTTCAGGGCCCGGCGGGTGGCCTGGAGACCCGCGTCGGTATAGAGCCACCCGTTGCTTTCATCGACCAGTGGCGAGGGGCCGTTGTCGACATCGAGCATGATGGCGTCGAACTCGTTGCGGGCGTTGCGAATTACGCTCACAACGTCGTCCTGCACAAGCTCGGTACGCCCGTCGTCCAGCGGGTGGTCAGCGAATTTCGCAAGCGGTCCGCGGTTCCACTCCACGACCTCCGGGACGAGTTCGACCTGGACGGCCTTGCCGTCTTCCGGAAGCAGGTCGAGGGTCGAGCGCAGGGTGTAGCCGAGTCCCAGCCCGCCGATCATGACCCTTGCGCCCGGTTTGAGTTTCTTACACACGACACGGGCCAGCTCGACCTCGGAGAAGTGCATCCGGGTCGACATCAGCGGCAGGTCGTCGGCCCTGATGATGTACTCGCCGTCGTGCTCAACCAGTTCGAGCCGTGTGCCGTCAGGCGAAACGGCCTCACCGACAGTAATCCAGGGTTTCATACAAGCCAGTCTATGGGATGTTGCCGCCCAACAAGCACTGGCTTTATGAGCAGCAACCAACCTGATTTCCCGACCCCTGTGAAGGGACACGAGGCACTCAACCACCGGCGAAGCACAGTGGGTCCACTCGATCCGCAAGCACGGCGCGACCCGACCCTGGTCGCTCGGCTCCAAGGACTCCACTCGGGAAATCGAGCTGACGCTGTTCACCAGCTAGCAGATCACCTTCGACTTTACGGCTGGTAGTCGGGCTCTTCGAACGGGTAGAGCGGGGTGCGGCGCCGGTTGAACGTAAACGTATCGAGGTCGGCCGAGGTCACACCCGGCGAGTTCACGATAATGATCTCCGCTGCGACCGGCTGGTATGCCGGAAGTGGAGAGTTCACACCCTTCGCCACCACTATCCGGTACTCCTCCGGGTTGATGCCGATCGAGTACATCTGTTCACGGGCCGTGTTACCGCTTCGCCGCGATGTCAGCACGACCGTTATACCGTCGACCGTGTTGAAGCGCACCCTCTGGCCATCGTTGTAGAAACGGAAGCCGCCGTGCGTGGGCCGGGTCTCTTCGTACGAGCCCTCGTCGATGCCTACCACCGTACCCGTGATCGCCACCGGCTCGCCGTGCATATCGTCGGTCTTGCCGCCCACATCGAGCGAGATTTCAGCGCCAACACCCGCCGCTACACACGCCTGCACCGCCTCCGGGTCGTAAAGGGTTTGCAGGTAGCCCTCGACGCCTATCTCTTTGGCGACCTTCAGGATGTGCGTCGAATCGGCTGAGGATCCTCCACCGATGTTGTCGCCGACGTCCATCAGGACGATCGGCCCGAGGTGCGAGTGCTCGGAGGGTTCGGCCTCGGTGAGCGCAGAACCATCGTCGGGGAGGAAATTCTCGACCCCTTCAGGCTTCGGCCCGACATAGCGTTCCTGGGCCTGCGCCAGCGCTTCCTCGATGCTGGGTACCGGCCGGTTCAGGTCGGCCCGCTTCTCCCATGCGCGGCCGGCCATCCATTTTGCCGTCTCCCTGGCATTTTCCATGTCGCCGTCCGCGATAGCGATCCACGACATTCCCATCTCTTCAACATCCGAGTACGGGTAGCCCTCGGCGATCGATGTGTCGAGGATACCCGGCCGTTCGTTGGCCTCAACGCAATCGTCGACCAGCCCCTTCATGGGCTCCTGGCCCGTGAACTGCTTGACGATATTGACGAGCAACGGCGGCATTTCGATGAACTGGACCGGGTTAATTTCGCCCTTCACGGTCCGGTAGATCATCTCGGCGGTCTTGCGGCCCCTGAGCTTCGTGTCGAGGTGGGGGCAGGTCCGCCAGACCACGCACACGTCTGTGTTGGCGACAGTTTCTTTTGAGATGTTGGCGTGCATGTCGAGCGTGATGCCGACCGGCACATCGCCACCGACGATCTCTCTCACGGCCCGCGTGAACTCGCCGTCCATGTCGGGGAATTCCTCGGAGACCGCAGCGCCGTGGTTGCAGATCAAGACCGCGTCCCACGGTCCCTGGTCGCGCAGCATACCAAGCATCTCGGTTGAAAGCCGGTCGTAGGCGTCCTTCGTGATGGTGCCGATTGGACCGGTCTGCGCATACATCAGCGGCACCGCTTCGAACCCGAGCTCGTTGGCCGCCTGGAGGTAGCCGGCGATGGTGTACTCGGACTCGGCGTACTGGTCGACGAGGTCCTGCCCGCGCAGTATCAGGGCGTTCTCAAACTGCTCGTAGGTCGCAGGGACCCTCGAAAACGTGTTGGTTTCGTGCGAAATGCCGAGAATTGCGAATCTCATTTTGCGCTCCAGGCCGATGTGCTCCATGCGGGGTGGGTGTTCACGATGACGGTCGAGATAATACCTCTATCCACGTCGGTTTGAACCCGGCGGCGAGGGCAGTTCTCATCGAAGGGACGTTCGAGCTGGACGTGCCGTAGTAGGGCAGTTTTCCCGCATCCAGGACCGCCCCCGCAACCGCGGAAGTTATCGCGGGCGCGATGCCCTTGCCCTGGTGACCGGGTGCCACGTCGATACCGAGTTGCCACATGTCGGGCGAGTCGGCCGATGCCCCGCAGACGCCCACCACCTCGCCGTCCTTCTCGGCGATACCGGCCACCATCGTCGGGCGTGCAGTCTCCGTCGGATCTTCAGAAATGGCGTAGGACCACATGACCCGCTGCTGAATGCTGTCGGCTCCGGCGCGGTCGACCACCCTTACGCTGTAGCCCTCGGGCGCTTCGACCCGGACCAGGCTCTGCCGCGAGGCCGCAAATCGTGGGAACGGACCGTAGAGGACGAGCCCCTCGGGCCTGATAAGTTCTGCCATTCGGCCCATCCGTCCCGGCATGAATATCTCGTCGCGGGTCGCTTCGTCCACCGGACCAAACACCTCCTCCGCCCACGCCAGGTGGGGTTCGTCGACGCACACGATTCCGCCGCTCCCCAGCGAGGCGATGCCAATCTTGCCGGGGTGCGGCGGAAACAGCCGGTGTGCCGGATTTTCGTGGGCGTCGGGGGCGCGCACCGAGATGTGGACCCTGCCATCGGTGAGGTCGGTTGAAGAGCACGACAACTCGGCGGCGAGCATCGCGATCACCGTTTCCTGGATGTCCTGTGCAGTTTCGATCAACGTATTGCCAGCCCCTGTTTTTTCGCCGAGTCGAAGGTCGTCAAACCATCGGTTTGCCCCACGACGTCAACAAGACTACAGCGACGGGCGAACCGCAACACGGCCTGCGTCTGCCCGGGTCATTTCCCTCGACGTCGAACAGGCATCGCACAGGTGTCGGGCGGGCGTAAGATGTCGCCGAGCTGCGAAACTTAGATCCGACAACCCACCCTTCTGGCAACACACCGTTTCGCCAATCGAGAAAGAACCTGCCGTGCGAACCAGCTCAACCATCTACCGCCACGAGGAAATCTCAGCCGAATCGGGCATGGTTGTAGCCCAGCACCTCAGTGCCGCCCGCGCCGGCGTCGAGGTCCTCCAGCGCGGTGGTAACGCGGTCGACGCCGCGGTAACGACCGCCTTCGCCACCGGTGTACTGCTGCCGATCTGGAACGGTGTCGGTGGCGGCGGCGTGATGACGGTGCACCTTGACGGCGGTGGTGGTGGCGCAATCGACTTTGGAATGCAGGCCCCCGGGCTGGCACGTCCCGACATGTACGAGCTCGACCACGGCCCGAACGGGCTCGACGTGCAGGGGCACTCGCGCCGTTTCTCGTGGCGAAAGGTGAAAGACAACGCCAATACCGAGGGCTATACCTCGATCGCAATACCCGGCACCGTGGCTGGCCTGACGACCGCACTCGAAAAGTGGGGCACGATCGAACTCGACCAGGCGGTCGCCCCGGCCATCAGGCTCGCCCAAGATGGCTTTCCGCTCTCAAGGACGGTCGCGGTCATGATGGCCGACCGTCACGCATTGCTCTCACGCTTCCCCGTGACCTCCGAGATATATCTCAACAACGGATCACCGCTGAGTCCGGGTGCCCATTTCGTGCAGAAAGAGCACGCCCAAACACTCGAACGGATCGGTCGTAACGGGCCGTCCGAGATGTACGGCGGCGAGACGGGTGCGAGGATCGCCGAGGATGTCGAAAAGAACGGTGGCTACCTGCGACTCTCCGACTTCGAGCAGTACCGGCCGATCGTTCACGACCGACCGCTGACGGGAACCTACCGGGGGTTCGGAATATCGGGCGTAACGGGTCCCTGTGCCGGTCCGACCGCCTTCGAAATTCTGAACATCCTCGGCCAGTTCGACCTCGCCGGGATGGGTCATGGCAGCGCTGACTTCCTGCACACGCTGATCGAGGCAGTGAAGCTCGCTGCAGTCGACCGGTTCAGCTTCATGGGCGACCCTGCAGTGTACGGGTTCCCGATCGATTCCCTGGCCGATCCCGATTACGCAAAGGGCCGCGCCGCCAAAATCGACATGTCCACCGCCACCGAGTTCACCCCCGGTGACCCGTGGTCGTTCACCGACACAAAACACCCGGCGAACTTCCCGGCACGGGCCGGATCGGCGCCCGATAACGGCACGACCCATCTCACGACGGCAGACAGTGACGGCAACATGGTCGCGCTGACCCAGACCAACCTCGGGTTCAGCGGTGTCGTGAGCCCCGGCGTCGGGGTGATGATGAACAACGCGATGGGCTGGTCGGCCCCGATGCCGGGGACAGTGAACTCGATCGCACCCTTCGCCCGTGCGCTGAACAACATGACACCGGTGGTCCTCCATGAAAACGGTCGGGCCGTCATGGCGATAGGCGGTTCTGGCGGTCGGCGCATCTGGCCCGCGGTGGTCCAGGCGGTCGTCAACCGGGTCGACTTTGGAATGGGTCTCCAGGAAGCCCTTGAGCAGCCCAGGATCCACGTCGAATCGGACGATCCGGTGATCGACCCGCGATTCGGTGACAACGTATTGAACGAACTAAATCGCCGGGGGCACAACTACCAACTGCCACCGGAAGAATTTACCCTGTGGCCGTTTGCGGAACCCAACGGGATCGTCCGCGAGGGCAACGAATGGAAAAGCGGACTGGCCCCGCTCACCAAACCTGCACACGCCGCAGGCTACTGACCTGGGCACGGAGTCTTCGAGTTTCCGTTCCCCGGCCACCAAACCTTCTCCCCCGGGGAGTAGGAATAATGGGATAGGCCGCCTCGAAATGAAGCCCTCTCCGTCCAGGTAGAGAGTCTGGTTGAGGGGGAACGTGGACGACATACGAAGGACATTTATGACCAGCGGAAAACTCGATGGAAAAGTGGCGTTAATTACCGGCGCCGGCTCTGGGATCGGCGCAGCCACGGCGCGCCTCATGGCAGCCGAGGGCGCAGCTGGAGCGGTGACCGGTATCCCCGACGACCTTGTGATTGCCGTCGCCGCTGAAATCACCGCTTCGGGCGGATCGGCCGTGGCGATTCCGACCGATGTTTCCGATCCCAAACAGGTCGAAGCCGCCGTCGAACAGACTGTCGGGGCATTTGGCCGCCTCGACATCCTGGTGCCAAACGCGGGAGTTCAGATGCACCGGGAAGACCGCAACCTCCACGAGCTTCCCGAAGCGGTCTGGGACCGCACCCACGATGTGAACTACAAGGGCCAGTACCACGCCTGCAAGTACGGCCTTGCGCAAATGGTCAAGCAGGGCGAAGGCGGCGTGGTGATACTCGTTGCCTCGGTCACCACCCTCAGGGGCACGACGCCAAACGTGTCCTACTCGACCGGCAAGGCGGGGCTCGTGAACCTGGCCCGCCACATAGCGGTGCACTACGGAGGGCAGGGGATCAGGGCCAACAGCATTTGCCCGGGGGCCCTCGTCCGGACGCCCGATCACGACGATCACCCCGATCCCGAGGGTTGCGCAGCCGGGATAGTCGGCAAGATCCCACTCGGCAGGCTCGGGACGCCCGAAGACATCGCCCCGTTCATCACGTTCCTGGCGACCGACGATGCGTCGTACGCGAGCGGGGCGAACTACGTCGTCGACGGCGGCCTGACGGTCACCTAGGGATACCTTGATCGACCCACCCGATTTCCCGACCCCTGTGGAGGGACCCGGGGTGGTGTCGCGATCCTGCCAGGGCGGCAATCACCCGGCATGGAAATGAACCTCACCCTCGTCCCGACCGGAACGGAGGGATGCAGGCCGATCCCGCAAATTGGGAATCACATCCCCGTTACATAGAGTCGGTCCTGTGCCCAACTGCGCCCCCGAAAAACCCGAATTTCCGACCCCGGCGGAGGGACCTCACCGCGAGTTCTTCCGGCCCTTGAAGCGACCGACAACGATGTTGAAGCCGATCACGATGAGCAGCACGGGCCAGAGATCGCCAAATGACACGTTGTCGGCAAGATTCTCCACCAGGAACAGAACACCAAGCGTCATGACCAGCAAGTTGCCCAGCCCGGGAACTCGCCCCTGGGTAATCCAGCTCGAGCCGCCTGCGACGATCAGTATCACGGGCCAGTAGGTCCCGAGAATATCGTTGCTGAGGACATCGAGGGTGTCGAGGAGGAACACCACGCCGATCGCGATGAGGATCAGCCCGACAACCGAGCTTCCACCGTTCCTCCGCATAACGATTCTCTCCTGCGTTTTGGCCTCAACAGCCCTCATGCCGGGCAGCGGTTGAATAGTAATCGAACCCGCTCTGAATTGCCGCTCGTACCATCTTGCCGGCGGTTCAATCCGTTATTTTGAGACCACCCATGAAAATACGACCGTCGATCGTGAGGGTAGGGCCCGTCCTCGCCCCGCCAGAAACCGACCGATTCTCGTTTATTTCACCCATGGTCG
>JASLNQ010000008.1 GCA_030745955.1 Dehalococcoidia bacterium
TGCGATGCGGGCTTTCGGTGGCGACGGCGGCAAGAATGAGGGCGCGGCAGGTACGATCTACAGGCAGGGAAGCAGTACGGGCATCGGCAGTCTGGGCCTTTACCGGCGATACACAGCTGGCTACACGAGTGGCTTTCAGTGTGGGACGGGTCGTGTTTTTCCTGCTGATCGCCTGGGGTGCGTGGCGGATCATCAACGGCGATGTCATGGGCGGTATCTGGACCGCGATGGTCGGATGGTTTTTACTGACGGCGGCGCGTGGCGAGCGTGCCGTACAGGACGCTACGGCGATCAGGGAAGGCGGACTTGACTTCAGCATTGGCCTGGCGACGCGCCCAATGCCCCCATTGATTGAAGAGGACACGCCCCTGCTCCAGGTTTATGCGGGTGAACAACTCTCTGACCTCCCTGTATCGCTACCGGTCGCAAGGCGTGGTGAACTCGTTGGGTTCGTCCCACCGCAAGTGCTGAGACAGATTCCGGCGGAGCGTCTACGTGGGTTGGTGGTGGGTCAGCTCATGGACCCTGGCAGTTTGCGGGTGATCAGTAACACCGCAACGGCCAGAGACGGGTTGCGGATGATGGACAGGTACCGAGTGAGTCAGCTGGTGGTGATGGACGCCGGGTTTGTGAGTGGCGTCGTCACAAGGCAGGAGATCCTCGCCCGGATGATCGAGTTCCGTTCGGCGGCTGGCGATACCGAAGCCCCGGACAACGGTCCGGTTACGTAGAAAGCCAGTTGGTCGGAGGGGTTGGGGAAGGTTTGATGACCGAGTCGGGTAGCCAGATCGCAAACGACGTTCCGCCACCCACCCCGTCTTCGGCCCACACCGAACCGTCGTGCAGCTCAACGATCTGCCGGACGATTGTCAGGCCCATCCCGGTGCCGGGAACGTCCGGGTTTTCCAGCTGGCGGTAAGGTTCGAAAATCTTGTCCCGCTCTTCCTGCGGTATTCCCGGTCCCTCGTCGGTGACCGTGATCCGGAGGTCGCGCTCGTCAACCCAGATATCGAGGGAGATAGTCGTGTCGACAGGCGAGTACTTGCTTGCGTTTGTGAGCAGGTTGATGATCGCCTGCCTGAGCAGCTCGCGATCTGCAAGGGCGAACTGATGATCACCCGGCACCGTGACCGAAAGTTTCTGGCCCTGGCCCATGGCGATGGGTGCGAACGAAGTCTCGATATCGCCGGCGAGTCCGGCAATCCGGAATTGCGCGGGCCTGGACTCGAACATGGTTGCTTCCATCTTCGAAATATTAAGAAAATCGTTGACCAGCAACATTAGTCTGTCGGCGTTCTGTTGAACGACGCTCAGGCGTTCACGCTGGTCCGGGTGTAGATTGCCTCGTTCGTTCTCACCGAGCAGTTCGGCGACGGTAACAACCGCGGTGAGCGGCGATTTCATTTCGTGCGAGACCGATGCGATGAATTTGTTGGTGCGTTCCCTCTCATCACGCAGTTTCTGGAGCGTGGTGTTCGCCCTCGCAGCATTGACTTTGTCGGTGATGTCAGACACCGCGACCGTGGTCCCGTCTGTTGTATCGTTCTCGGAAACGACCGGCTTTACCCACACGTCGAGGACGGTTCCGAAAAGTTCGACTTCAGTCTGGCCGGAATGACCATTCAGCGCACGGTTCAGTAAAACTTCCAGTCCATTGATCTTCCTGGAATACGCAATGAAATCGCGGCCGATAAGTTGTTCCGGGACGAGGTTCAAACTGGCAATTCCGCCGCCGGCTGTATCGGTTACGATTCCTTTCCGGTCGAGTGTCATCACGATCACAGGCATGTTGTCCAGGACCCCCTGCAGGTCCGGCCCCGAACGTTTCTTAACTGTCAGTGCGGTGTCGTCGGGATCGAGATGTGAAAATTCGGACGAATTTGCCTTCTCAATCGAGGCTTCCAGCTCGAAAACGATTCGTACCGCCAGCTTCTTCTCAAGAGAGCCAAACCTTACTGGCTTTCGCGAGGCACACATGAACATCGCGACGACACTCCCGGCCACGCTCAATGGGGCGCACAAAGCTGACCGCAAACCGGCCCGGTACATCCAGCGCCCCGACGCGCGTTGACCGGGCGCTTCCGATTCAAGGTCCACCGACACCGGGTCGGAGTTCTCCGTGGTCGATGGAATGAGCAGCGAGCGCCTGGCCACCTGCACACCGTGTGCAAGTTCGGGCACACTCAAGCCATCGCTGATTTCAGTTGTCGAATAATCGTTCTCGTGATCGATACTTCCGAAATAGAGCCAGTCGGCCTCAAAAAGGTTTCGGATAAGCGATGCGATCCGGGTGCTCTGTAGTGGATTGCCCGAGTCGTCCGTGCGGATCTGATCGCACACACGGTTGAGTATCTCGAACTTTTCCACCAGGTGTTTGGTCTGTTCGAGTTGCCTGAGATTAGCCAGGACCGGTGCGCAGGCATCGGCGATTTCCCTGATCTCGACGCCATCGGCTTCATCGAAGCCTGCGTCATCCCGGGTCGCCTCGACGAAACCAACCACCCGGTCCGACACCCGCAACGGCACTCTTATACTGCGATATCGCGTGATCGAGTCTGAGTCGGTGTTCGCGTCAGCCCCGGCGAAATGCTCCATTTCATCTGGATTGACCCCGACAAAATCGAGGATACTCTCGAGGGTTGGGTATCGAAGCTGAGCTGTGCCCGACCGGATTCTTCGTCAATGAACCCAACCTGGATTCTCGAAGCGCCCGTGCGGTTCGTGAGTTGAGTCGCAATCACGCCACAGGCCGAAATCAAATCGGTCGCCGACGCAATCGACTTCAGGTAACCGGATGAGCCTGGCCGGGTTCCATCCTCGGCAACCGTCTCGAAGTTGGCGATATTCCCGCTGGCGAACGCCACCGTCAGGGCGGGGGCGAGCCTGTTGGCCGTTGCAGTCGCACTTGTCGTGTACTCCCCGGTCCGTGTCGATCCGAGCACCAGTAACTGGGTTGCCTGGCCATTCACAGGAATCGCCATGGTTGAACCGATTCCGGCCGATTTCCAGGCAGGGTTCCGGTCGGATGGTGCAGAAGGTTCGGTGCCCGACGTGGTGTCCGAAACGGCGACTCGCAGGACCTTCGCCCGGGATTCGATCGAGTCGGCCCCGGAACTCGGTATGGTGTACGAATGATCCTGGCCAACGGGCAGCAGGCCACGCGTTACGAATTCGCCATCGACCTCAACGCGGTGGGCGATAACGTCGAACTCGAAGAACTGGACCAGCTGCGCCGCAATGTTTTCAAGCAGTGACGCATGATCAACAGGACCGTCGCTGCCGGCGCGGGTAATATGGTGTGCCGCTACAAGCTGGGCTTCATCGCGCTGAACGATGGCAAACGCGTTCGAACGCGCGGCAGACAGGCTGAGTAGACTCGCTATTGTCTGCGCGGCTTCGATTCGCGAATCATCAAATTCAATCGGGCTTTCCGCCAGGGCCGCGATCATGCCCGAGGCACCCGTTATACCCGGTACCGCCACGGCCAGGACCGACTGGTATTCGACACCCGGAGCGAACGTGAACACCTTCGAAAGCACCGCGGGGTCGATATCCGTCAATTTCGCCGGGGAATCCACATTTGCTGGCGTCAGCCAGTCGGGAAGCCAGATCTCAGATCCGATGATTGCCGAATCTGCGCCGGAAACTGCACGTATCACCCGGGTGCCGAACGCATCGGTGTAGTCGATTATCAGAACCGCGTCGGCATGGAGCTCTTTCCGGAGAGTGCGCACTGCGTTTTGCTGGAATACAGGAGTCGAGTTGTCCGACGCACAAAGCGCCGCCAGTTCTGCGACACTCAGCGAACTTCGTCGATTGAGGGCATTCTCTGCTGACGATTTGGCGACACCGTGTGATTCAGGGCTGGTGGACCCGACCGGCGGAGCCGATGAACGGTCGCGGGTGCGCTCCTGGCTATTGTCCACGGTAGTGATAGCGAAAGTTCTCTGAGTTAATCGGTCAGTAGGGTGCGCCCGAGGGGTGTGCGACATGATCACCGTACACGGAACCGGTAAATCAATAGCCAGAAGTTTTTATACGGGTTTGCCGTAACTAAAAAGCGGTGATCGCGAACCGCCAGCCGCTGAATGCCAGCTACAGGCTGCAGATCCGGTTAAAACTTACGATCGCCCGCCGGTGGGTCCCGGTGCCGATGTGTACAGTTCCGCAGTACGCGTCGACCTGGAACTTCAATTTCTTCCCTGCGATCTCGATGAGCCTGGCCGTCGTTTCGATCCGGGCACCGGCTGGCGCAGGAGCGAGGTGCTTCACGTCGAGGTGAAAACCGACCGTGGCATCGCCGTCAGCCAACCGGTCGCGCACGGCGTCTACCGACGCCAGTTCCATCTCCATGAACATCGCCGGGCTCGAGAGCACAGAGTGCTCTTCCCGGCCAGTGGGGCTGTACAAAGCAGCACTCTCGACGACCAGGCCCCTGGTGGCTTCCAGACCAACCTCAAGTCCAACCATGCTAGAGGGCGATGATCCCGTAACCGGCGTCGACCGGGACGATGGCACCGGTAATCCCGCTGGCCATGTCGCTCAGTAGGAACAGCGCGGTGTCGGCGACCTCGCGGTGGTTGATGTTGCGGCCGAGTGGCGAGCGTTCCCGGTGGGCGCGTGTCATGTCCCTGAAGCCGGGGATGCTGCGGGCGGCCAGCGTTGGCAGTGGGCCGGCTGAAATTGCGTTTACCCGTATGTTGCGATCGCCAAACTCGACGGCCAGCTGTCGCACTGCGTTCTCAAGTGCCGCCTTCGCGGTGCCCATGATGTTGTAACCGGGATACACACGCTGCGAAGCGTCGAATGTGAGGGTGATAACCGAACCGCCCGACTCCCCAAAGAGCGGTGCCGCCCGGCCAACTACCGGCATCAGCGTGTAGGCGCTCGTTTCAAGTGCGGTCCGGAACCCCTGGCGGTTGGTAGCAGAGAAATCGCCACCGAGGTCGTCACGCTCGGCGTACGCGATGCAGTGGACCACGAAGTCGATCTCGTCCCACTCGCCCTTGATGCGGTCGTAAACGGCCTGGACCCGGTCGTCATCCGTCGCATCGCACTCCAGCAGCATGGGGCTCCCCAGGGCAGACGTGGCCTTTTCGACCGGCCCCCTCAGGCGTTCGTTCTGGTAGGTGAACGCCAGTTCCGCCCCGGCCTCTGCCAGCCGTTCTGAGATGGCCCAGGCGATGGAGCGCTGGTTTGCGACACCGAATACGACTCCGCGCTTTCCAGTGAGATCGATCGAAACAGCCATTACCGTCGCTTCGCCTTCCGCTATGTGTGCAGTGGCCCGCCCGAGCCGGGTGACACCGGGGAGGGGGTCCTCAAATGTAACAGCCCGGTACCGGGGACTGGCGGCTGATGTTAGTCAGAACCGCCCTCCTGATGATTTCCACACCCGCGGCGAGAAACCTCCTACCAGTTGGTGTGGGAACCGTCACCGCGGTGCGGGTGCGGGGCCTCCCAGAACTTGAACGGCTCGGTCAGCTTGCTCTCGTCCACGTCCACGCCCAGACCCGGCCCGTCCGGGACCTTGTACCAGTTGCCTTCAAACACCACCTGCTCGGGGAAGATCTCGAAGTTGGGATCTTCCGCCCTCATCATGTTTACCTCAAGCCAGGCAAAGTTCGGCACCGCTGCGCCGAGGTGTACCGACGCTGCCGTGCAGATCGGGCCAAGCGGGTTATGGGGCATCAGGTTGATGTAGTGCGCCTCGGCCCAGCCGGCGACCTTCATCGACTCGGTGAAGCCACCAACGTTGCAGATATCGACCCGGGCGAAGTTCGTGATCCCGCGTTCGATATAGGGCAGGAACTGCCACTTTGAAGCGAACTCCTCGCCGATGGCGAACGGGACGTCGGTGAGAGTTCGCAGCGCCTCGTAGGCCTCTGGCGATTCGTCACGTATCGGCTCTTCGAGGAAATCGAGCGTGTGCGACGGCATCATCTGGCAGAACGATGCGGTCTCGGCTACCGACAACCTGTGGTGGTAGTCGACCCCCATGATTGCCTGGTTGCCGAGTTCCTCGCGTGCCTTGATGAGCCATTCCGCCGAGTTGGCTATCGACTCACGGGGCTCGAAAAGCCCGCCGGCCTGGATGTCCATGTTGTCGTAGGAAAGCCGGAAGGCGTTAATGCCGCGGTCCATGAATGCCTGGGCTTGCTCGATCATCGCAGGGCCGTAGGGGCCCGCGGTCGTGGCGAAAACCGGGACCGTGTGGCGGTGCTTGCCGCCGAGAAGCTCGTAGACCGGGACACCGAGCTTCTTGCCGACGATGTCGTGCAGTGCGATGTCGATTGCCGATATGGCCGCGGTGAGCGTGCGCCCGCCCTCGAAGTACTGGCTGCGGTACATCTCCTGCCACAGCCCGCCCCGGCTCATCGGGTCTTTGCCAATAAGGAACTCGCGGTAGTGCTCGACAATTCCCTTTACGCCGAGTTCACGGCCGGAGAAGCCCGACTCACCCCAGCCGTAAATCCCCTCGTCGGTCTCCATTTTGACCAGCATCTGGTTCCTGCGGCCTACCCAGACTGCGTACGGCTTTACATCGGTAATTTTCATTGTTTCTCTCTCGAATCCTGGTTTGTGCGGCTGATCAGTAGTTACCAGTTGGTATGCGATCCATCGTTGCGTTTCAGGTGTGGCATCTCGGAGTGCCGGAACGGTTCGGTGAGGGCTACCTCATCGACTTCGACGCCAAGACCGGGCGTATCCAGGACGGTCACCCGTCCGGGAACGACCTCGGGCTGCACCGGGAAGACTTCCTTCGAGTAAAAGCCCGTGTTTTCGCCCGCAGATTCCCGGATTTCAAGCCATGAGAAGTTGGCCGCCGCCATCGCCATGTGCGATGTCGCAGCCACGCAAATCGGACCCAGCGGGTTGTGTGGCATGAGGTCGATGTAGTGCGCCTCGGCCCACCCGACCACCTTCATGGCTTCAGTCAGCCCACCGACGTTGCAGATATCGATCCGTGCGTAGTTGGTCAGGCCCCTCTCGATGTACGGCAGGAACTGCCACTTAGATGCGAACTCCTCACCGATTGCGAACGGCATCGGGGTCATCGTGCGTAGCGATTCGTAGGCTTCGGGTGTTTCGTCCCGAATCGGCTCCTCCAGGAAATCGAGAGTGTGCGCCGGCATCATCTGGCAGAAAGATGCAGTCTCCGCGACCGATAGCCGGTGGTGGAAGTCGTAGCCGATCACCGGCCGGAGCCCCAGCACCTCACGGGCCTTGATCAGGCCTTCTGCCGAAAGTGCGATCGCCTCGCGCGGCTCGAAAATGCCTTCCGCTTCAGGCACGTAACCGCGGTGAAGGCGGAAACAATCGAACCCTTCAGCGATCATCCGCTGCGCAACATCGACCATTTCCTCGGGGGAGTTCCCACCACCCGTAGCAAAGGTCGGGACCCAGGCCCTGTGCTTGCCGCCAAGGAGTTCGTAAACGGGCACACCGAGCTTTTTGCCGGCTATGTCGTACAGGGCGATGTCGATCGCCGAGATCGCGCCGGTCATAACCCGCCCGCCCTCGAAGTACTGGCTACGGTACATCTCCTGCCAAAGAGCGCCCCGCTGCATGGGATCACGCCCGACCAGGAACTCCCGGTAGTGCTCGACCATGCCCTTGATCGCCAGCTCACGGCTCGACACGCCCGACTCACCCCAGCCGTAAATGCCCTCGTCGGTCTCGATCTTGACCAGCATCTGGTTTCGGGTGCCGACCCACACCGGGAAAGGCTTGATGTCAGTAATTTTCATGTTGTGTCCCTGGGTGCCGTTTCGTGAATTTGCCTGGGGTGTAGAACAACCAGCACGTGATCAGGAGTTGGTCTTCGAGCCGTCCCTGCGCCGGAGCGGCTCCCGCTTCGAGGACCTGAACGGCTCGGAAAGCGATGCTTCATCGACCTCGACGCCCAGTCCCGGTCGGTCGAGAACGGTCACCCGCCCCGGGACGATTTCCGGCTGTACCGGGTATATCTCCTTCGAGTAGAAATTGAGCTCTTCGCCCGGCGATTCCCTGATCTCAAGCCACGAGAAGTTCGCCGCGGCCATCCCCATGTGCGATGTTGCAGCCACGCATATCGGCCCGAGCGGGTTGTGGGGCATCAGGTCGATGTAGTGCGCCTCTGCCCAGCCGACGACCTTCATCGCCTCGGTCAGCCCGCCCACGTTGCATACGTCGATCCGGGCGTAGTTGGTCAGCCCCCGCTCGATATACGGCAGGAACTGCCACTTCGAGGCGAACTCCTCACCGATCGCGAACGGCATCGTCGTCATCGTGCGTAGTGACTCGTAGGCCTCAGGCGTTTCGTCGCGGATCGGCTCCTCGAGGAAATCGAGCGTGTGCTCGGGCATCATCTGGCAGAACGATGCGGTCTCCGCGACCGATAGCCGGTGGTGGAAGTCGTAGCCGATCACCGGCCGGAGACCCAGCACCTCGCGTGCCTTGATCAGGCCTTCGGCCGACAGCGCGATCGCCTCGCGGGGCTCGTATACGTTGTCTTTTTCGCTCTCTGCCCGGCGGTGCAGCCGAAAGCAGTCAAAGCCGGCTGCGATCATCCGCTGCGCGACATCGAGCATCTCCTCGGGAGTGCTGCCACCGCCAGTGGCGAAGGTCGGGATCCAGTTACGATGCTTCCCACCGAGCAATTCGTAGACTGGTACGCCAAGCTTTTTTCCGGCGATGTCGTACAGGGCGATATCAATTGCCGATATCGCAGCAGTCAGCGTCCGGCCACCCTCAAAATACTGGCTGCGGTACATTTCTTGCCACAGGGCGCCGCGCTGCATCGGATCGCGTCCAACCAGGAACTCCCTGTAGTGTTCGACAATGCCCTTGACACCGATCTCCCTGCTGGAAAGCCCAGATTCCCCCCAGCCATATATGCCTTCATCAGTTTCCACCTTTACCAGCATCTGGTTACGGGTCCCAACCCATACCGGGTACGGCTTGATGTCGGTGATTCGCATTGGTGAACGACCCTCGCGCTTGTTGGTGAGTATGGGTTTAGATCGCGGTGCAAGCCTCTTCCCGGCAGCGTGCGGTGTCAAGACCGGATTTGCTGCGACCGGGCCGCTCGCGACCGGATTGACTGAAGCCAGGGTCCCCATGACCGGGACGCCCGAGAAAACGGTGCTCGGCACAACCGGCCCAGAAACCGGGCGGACCACCGTACCGGCCGAGGTTGGCGAAACGTCGCCGGGGCGGTCGGACCGGTGGGCAGTGGTGTTGCTCAACGACAACTATCACTCCACCGACTACGTTGTCTGGGCGCTGCTGAAAACCGTTCCCGAACTTAGCCAGACCGACGCCGCGCTGATCATGCTCGAGGCCCACAACACCGGCAAGGGCGTGGTAACGCTGTGCGGTAGGGCACAGGCCGAGGAGTACCGTGCGGCCCTCCGCCTGCTTCAGCTCGGGTGCGAGATCGAGCCGGGATGGTAACCCACCCGGACCCGGAATCATGCGACCGGTACCCCCCCCGGAGTCCAGGTTTGACGCACCGAAAACAGACCTTTTGGTGCTGAACCAATGTTGCCCGTTCTCATTGACACACCCCACCGCGGGCAGCCCGCCAGACGGGATCGCGTGGTTACCCACACCTGTGCTGAACCGTTTGGGGCGGGCGGGCTAATCTTTGGGATTCAATGGACGTGACGGCGACGTGTTATTCATTGATATATGACCTTGCCACCGCTCCGGGGAACGGCTGGTGGCCATATTCAATGCACGTTATGCTCCGCCGGTTGGATCCGTACCGGAATTTGGGCGAGGAGACCACGCCAGATGTTTAGGACAGGTAAGCGAGAAACGCCCCAGCAGGGTATTACCGGGCTTGAGACGGCGATCATATTAATTGCATTCGTTGTCGTCGCTTCGGTGTTTGCATTCACCGTGCTTTCGACCGGCGTATTCGCTTCAGAAAGGTCGAAAGAGACGATCTTCGCGGGCATCCAGGAAACCAAGAGCTCGCTTGAACCGCGTGGCGCTGTCGTGGCCTACAAGGCTGACCGTGGCGGCACCGACACTATCTACAAGGTGTCGTTCATCGTGTCGAACGCAGTCGACGGCGAGGCCGTTGACCTGACGCCCCCGTACACGGCAGACGGCACTGCCACCGATCCGGACATCTCCAGTGGTGCCGAGTACAGGACGGTCATCGCCTACAACGATCAGAACCAGTTCATGAGTGATGTTCCGTGGAGTGTGACCTGGCTTGGAAACGATAACGGCGATAGCCTGCTCGAGGTTGGTGAGAAAGCCGAGATCAGTGTCTGGCTCTTGATCCGGGACACTACCGAGGCGATTACGTCCAGCACGGCGACCAGCTACTGGACAACCGACGCCAACGGTGCCAACGGGTTCCTTTCGACGGGAACGCTCCTTTCCAAGAACGACAAGTTCAGCCTCACTCTCAGCCCCCCCCTCAGGCTCGGTGCTGAACATCGAGAGGACACTGCCTGCCCGACTCGACGCAATAATGGATCTGAAGTAACGATTGCCTGGTTTGGACCCGGGCCCGGATTCGCCCCAATCCGGCGCCTCGGCTCCAAATCTTCAAACAACAACGGCCGCTCCCGTGCCCCCGGGAGTGGCCGTTTTGGTTAACAGAACACCGGAGGAGGCCCGGCTGCCGGCTGCCGGGAGCCGGACGATGGGCGAGATTCTCCAGCGGGCTATGGAAACGCCGGATACCGGGAATGGTTAAGACCATCGCCGGGTGAATCCAGGCGGTCCAAGCTTCCGGCGAAATTCAGTCATGCGTCGGACACCCGGTTAACCACAACGGGTACGGCTTGAAGGCCGCACCCGTTGATGGTTTCGTTATGTAGCTTGGTGGTACTACCGACGCTGGTTTACCAGCGCTCTCGTCGACCACCGCCACCGCCGCCGCCGCCGCGGTACCCACCGCCGCCGCCACGTGGAGCCTGGTCTCGAGCCTCATTCACAACAATTGGCCGGCCATCGAGATCGGTGCCGTTCATTTCTGAAATAGCCTGTTGTGCTGGACCCTCTTCTGTGAAGGTTACAAAACCGAAACCGCGTGACCTGCCGGTCTCGCGGTCGCTGATCACCTGTGCCTCTTCAATGTCGCCGAACCGCTCGAAAGCCGTTCGGAGGCCAGACGAATCCGTCGCCCAGGCCAGGCTACCAACAAATAACTTCTTACCCATAAATCAAGCCTCGTACGTGGGAATCCCATCGAATGTTCTCAGTCGAACATATCCTAGCGCCGTTCCGTAACGGTTATCGTCCCACGATCCGTTTTTGAGCCCTGCCGCCAGTTGCACCTCGAAGCCACGTCCCGTTGACGTGATAGCGCGGTGCACGGCAGTGCACGCCCTCAAGAATAGCCCTTGATTGGTGTTTGTGGGGTGACTATTCCCAACGAACATCGTTGTTTCGCCAGCAATTTGGGGTGTTCCACGAGGAATTTCTCTGATTATTCCGAACAAAAACAGGCAAAATACTGTCACAGTATCGATATACAGCCATCGACGTTCCCGCCAGTGCGCGCCAGCCGTTGATTTTGTGGCTTGCGGTCGGGTGAAACGATCATTACGGTTCTGGTTTGACGTTATCGTCCCTGTGTAACAGCATGCTGAAACAGGGGGCATTTCTCTACCACCTCCCTCGTAACACGGGGAGCGGACGACGGATTTGTGCGGATCACCGGGCACCGATTGGCCGTGCCCGCCAAAGGAGCGAAATGGTTCAGACGAACGACATTCAACGACCCTCGAAGGAGCTCATCGCGAAATTCGAGAACATCAGCGCTGCCACCGCGGCCGGCGATCTCAACAAGATGGGGATCCGCGACCCGTTTATCCAGGGGCCAGTGCCATTCACACCCGGCAAGAAAATTGTGGGCCCTGCGCTTACGCTCCAATTTATGCCCAAGCGGGAAGACATGTACCCGGAGGGAGAGTACGTCGAGCCTGAAACCCAGCTCCACCGCCACGCCCTGTACCACACCCAGCCCGGCGACCTGATCGTCGTCGACGCGCTGGGCAGCATGACAAGCGGGGTGTTCGGCAACATGATGCTGACTTACTTCCACGGGCAGGGCGGCATCGGCGCGATCGTCGATGGCTGCATCCGCGACTACCCCGAGAGCAAGGACATCGGGCTGGGTCTCTGGCTCAGAGGTGTGACACCGAACTTCCACACGCAAACTGAGATGTTCCCGTTCGCCGTGAACGTTCCCATCAACTGCGCGGGGACCTTCGTGAACCCCGGCGACATCATTGTTGCCGATGACGACGGTGCGGTAGTAGTGCCGATACAGCTCGCAGAGGAACTGGCCGTGACGGGCCAGGTGCACGCCGAATGGGAAGAGTTCAGCCGTCAGCGGCTGGAGGAAGGTGGCGATCTGCGCCGCTACTACCCGCTATCGGACGAAGCCGTTCCAGAGTACGAAGAGTGGAAGAAGAAGCTCGGTAAGTAGGCGTTAGCCGCTGGTCGCAACGGACGGCGTAACCCCCTCTCCGGTATGTACACCCGGCAAGGGAGAGGGGACCTCGAAGCACCATCAGGGAACCGACACCCCAAGCACGTACTGACGCACCGTGCTCCGCCGTGACGGCGAACTTGCACCGTCACACCGAACTTGCACTGTCATGCTGAAATTGCCTGCACTGAGCGCAGCCGAATGGGATTCAGTATCCCCAGCCGCAGCAGATCGAACAGTTGTCACCCCACCCCGCAGCTGACCCCGATTTCTCGACCGTAGCGGAGAGACCCGGGGTGGGTGCCCGTGCCGTTAGCCAGTCCGGGGCGACCCCGCACCAGGTCCCTCGGCTCCGCTCGGGAAATGACGCTCCACGCGCCACGACAGGTACCGCAACACCCCGCCTTAGTTCAATCCGGGTCGGCCCCCTGCTGCCTGAGGCTGTTGCCAAGGACGGCTGCCAGGCCACCCATCAGGACGAAGAATGTCGCACGTATCGGCAACTCGGTGACGGCGCGGTCACCCGGGTCGAAATACATGAGGATGTGCGCCGAGTACCAGGTGGTCAGCAGTATGGAGTAAGCGATCCCGGCGAACGGCCTCGCACGGTAAACAAAACCGAGGATTACGAGAGGGAACACAAGCCACATCTCGCTGGTGGCGCTGATCTCCGCCGATGCCCGGATGGCGAGGCTGGAGATGATCAAAAGGAGCCCGGTGTCGATAAGCGACCCCCACAGGGCTGATCGGTTCGGTGTGATCCGGTTTGTCCTGTTTGCGTATCCCAACCATATGTTTGTAACGAACATCACGACAACAGCGCCGATCGCGTACTCCCAGTAGGGGAGTCGATCACGGCTCAAGAACATCACGAGAGAGAGCGCTGGACTGGCGATCAGGCGAAATCCGATCGCCCCGCGCTCGACCTGGCTGGAGGTTGCGAAAAGTATCGCCCCGAGTCTTTCGACAAGCGGTTTCCGCCGCAATTGCGTTTTGTGCCCCGAATTCATTGGCCAACACAATAAACGACATGGCAGCGCCCTTGAGTGTGGACTGGGTAAAAGACTCGCACCGGAATCTCGCCATTTCTGGCGCGCCAGTCGGCAGTCAGCCAGGTACACGAGACTCGGGTTCAGCGACCACCGTTAATGTTCGTACCGACAGGTCCCGCAAGTCCCATACAACTCAACCGCCCGTTACCGCTGCCACACCTCGCCGTCGACGATCAGTTCCTTGATCGCCGCAGTCCCCGACCGGTTGATCGATACCCTGACCTTAACGTCGTCCGCCCGTTCGATCTCAAGCCCCCGCCCCTCCGGCACGAAATACCGTTCGATGCCGTAATCGACGTTCATCGACTCGCCAGAACGTTGAGTAACCGTTCCCCTGATGTACAGGTCGGAATCGGCGGGTGGCTCGTCCGCCCGGACGTGCTGCGAGGGCGGGTTGGACCCATCGCTGTCCGGAAGGCCGACATATACCGTGTCGCCTTCTTTAATATCGTTATCGAAGACGTGCCACGTCTGGCCGGGAGCGGTGTTCGACTGGCGCAGCGTGCTGATCTCGTAGCGCAACACCACGAAATCGCCGCGGAACAGGTCACGCGGGTCGACCGGTACCGTTTGCAGCACGGCGGTCCTGCCGGTGATCAGGATCGATTCCCGGTACCCAACAATCCCCAGCAAGAAGACGATCTGCACCGCGATCACCGCGATGAAGAGGCGTTTAACCCTGGGTGTCAAGGTTCACCTCCATCATCCCGAACTGCCGCAGCAACCGCCGCCGGCCCCGTTCCATGGCGTAACCGATACCGAGCAGGAACAGGCCACCGACGATGAAAGTCAGCGACGTGTCGAGCATATCGAGGGTGAGTTCGATGTACCGCGTCGAAAGGTCGATCACGAAGAAGACGATCCCCACGTTCACCAGGGCCTCACGCCGGTTCACGATCCCGAGGACGATCATCCCGAGTACCAGGAGTATGAGCACCAGGTTGGCGACCACAACGTAAGGTCCTGGCGTTTCGAACGCCCGCGTGGCGACGAACCAACCGGTAGCAACCACCAGCACCACCACCGCAGGCTCTGCGAGCCTCTCAACAAACGGTCGTCCGACTTGATCCGAGTTCCGAACGGCAAAAACAAGAGCGATGAGCGTGCCAGCAGAAACCACGGAACTAAGCACGAAATACCCACCGGACAGGACCCAGTCACCGGGATCGTAACGGCGTGAAATATCGGTGAAAATCACATCGAATGTAAACAGGTAAGTCACGCCGATCGCCAGCAGCGCTCCACAGACCAGGTACGGCCCGGCGTAGAACTTCAGCGATTCACGACGCAGGTGCACCATCCCGATCGCGTACATGGCCGCCGCGGCAAATAACAGCGTCGCCATCACAAGAATCCCGATGTCGGCACCGTCGGCCTGTGACGCGGCCTTCCACGAAATCCCGACCGTGAAGATGCCGACCGCCATCACGGTGATCGCCTTCGACCGGGTGAGGTAGGCAAGCGGCAGAACGCCCAGGAACCACCAGATCAGCAGGTCGGGGTTGTCGGTGGCGAGGTGGTAGCTCTGCGCCACCAGGAACACGTTGGCACCGAACCAGGCCGCGCCCGTGAACATGACCGCTCCGCCAACGCGTGGGTAGCCACGGACGTACTGGAGCTGGTAGGCGGCCCAGTAGGTGAGGGATTGCCCACCGACCAGGAGGACGAGCTTCGCAATTGCCGGGATGTCCGACCAGCCGGCCGCGACGAACGAGATTATTCCGGCGCCTATCAGCACCGCCCCGAGGGTGGAGAGCACGACGATCAACCGGCTGAACCGGATCCCGAGCCGGAAGGGGATTTCGGGGACCGATTCAAAATTGAGTATGGCCTCGGATTGCTCGTCCGATATGAGACCGGACTCACGCCAGCGGCCGACCCTGCCCTTCAGCCAGCTGTGGCGGGGATCGGGTCGGGCACCGGCTTCAACCACAACGTCGACCTCAGGTCGCTCGGCGACCCGGTCGGATTCGTTATTTGGAGTTTGTGCCGTCATCTGCTCGAAGCGTACTCAGATACCGTTACTTAGTCGCTACCCCGGCCTGCCCGTTGCCCGGGAACTGCCGTGGGCTGGCTGCCATATGGGTTGCCGGGGGTTACATCGTGTTGGTTGCAGTGCTGAAAACGGCAAAGAGGACGCAGCTGCCGGCTGGTTAACCGAATTTCAGGTTTCACCTATCCGGACCACCACCTGCATATGCTGCGTCGTTTGCCGATGACGATAGTGTGAACCCCCGCCACAGACTCAGTGCAGGGTCGAACGTACTATCTCCGCTAGTACGGGTGTGCTATCTGCCGGAATTTCGTGGAGAGCAGCGACATTTGGCGAAGGGTGCGGGAGATGGCGACGCGCGTGGGATTGGGGGGGTGAGGACGCGGTCGGGAACGGGAGATGAGGACACTGACGCGGTTGGCGTACAGATGTGAAACACGCCACTGCGGTAAGTGTGAAAAGTAGAAGTTGTAGACCCAGTCGACGACTCGGCGCGGCATGCTGGCGAAAGTAAAAACGCCCCCGATACCGCGTCGGAGGCGTTCGTGATTTCAGATGGTACCCCTGGCGTGAATCGAACACGCGACACGTGGTTTAGGAAACCACTGCTCTATCCACTGAGCTACAGGGGCATGCCATCCATTCTAGTTTGAGAACGGGCGCAAGCGCAGCGCGCCGTCACGAAATCATGGCAGTTTTCCTGGACACCAAATCACTCGCAGAAGGTGGCCGATTCAATTCCGAGTTAAATATCCCCCAACAAGAAGCCAGATGTGTCGCTACTACTTGGAAACAGGACAACCTAGATGGGGGCAAGGTCACTGGCTGCAAATCCGAGATAATTATTGGCAACGATCGCGGGGGCAGGTCACCCGTGACGTGCCCCCCTCAAACGTATCCGATTGAAAAATCAGGTACTGGATGTTGTGACCTTGACCCCGTTTCGGTCGAGGTGTTTTCGTTTCTGCCATGAGGTTGTCGGAGTCTGTTGCCACTCCCGGCCAGACTCACTGCATGAAACCCTGGTCACTGAGACCGGGTGAAAAGGTGATAGTTACCAGGCGGGCACTCGAAGACCTGGCACACCACCTCGAAAACCCCGAAATGTCCTCGCCAAATCAATTCAAGCAAGACGCAAAGACGATCACAGAACAGCTGGCAAATCGGACAAACGCACACGAGTCATAACCCGGACTACGAAAAACGTACCCGTGCTCTACAGACCAACAGACGACCTCAAGGTATACCCGTGCCATCGACGCTGGTGCGTCGTTGGCCGCAGCTAATTCGATCAATCCCTTCCGGGAATCACCGGTTGATGCCCGACAGGCCCTTCTGAATGCCCTCCGCCGCCCACGGTGCCCACGGGTGCGTGAAGAACTTGAATCCCTTGTCGACCAGGAAATTCGGGCTCAGGTCGGGCGGAACGAAGTACATCCCCGGAACCACCCCGTGGCTCTTGCAGGCAGCCGCGATCCTGTCCAGTCCCGCCTGGTACGTATCAGTTGTGTAACCCAACGGGACCCCAAGCTCGATCGAGAGGTCCGATGGCCCCACCAGGAGCACGTCGATCCCCGGGACGCTGAGAATCTCGTCGATGTTGTCGATCGCCTGTTGCGTCTCGATCATCGGGATAATCAGAAGCTCCTCGTTCGCAGCATCCATGTAAGTGCGGTAGTCGCTGAACTCGCCCCACTCGCCACGCACACCCGAGCTGCTGCGTTCACCGTCCGGGGCATATTTGCAGGCGCTGACCATCGCCTCGGCCTCTTCTTTAGTGTTGACCATGGGCACGACAATGCCCCTGGCCCCGGCATCCAGGGCGAAACAAATCAGGTCTACCCGGTTGGAGCTTACCCTGATGATCGGTGCTGCCTTTTTACCACGCATGGCCTGGAGCGCAGGGTTCAGCTGCTTGATTTCCACCGGCGTGTGCTGGGTATCGAAAAGCAGGAAGTCAAAACCGGAATCGGCCAGCATGGCCATATCGCCGGTGATCGACCCGGCCGTCCCGATAACGGTCTGCCCTGACTTCAATAGATCTTTGACAGCGTTCATTTGAGCAACATCTCCACTTTTCAAACATTTATTCGCTACGCGGGCACCCGGTAGTGATTTTGCGGGATCACCGTTGCGGCGCATTGTTGCACATAGTTCAGGGCAGTAATCGGCTCTACACAACGTTCAACGACAACAAACACCGACACCGCGGCGTTTTCAGAGATGCGCTCTGTGTACATCGGATCAGGTAGCGAGCTGTAACGGGGTACTCAGTGGCAGAGTGCCAGTGAGATTGGTTGCGGCGATGGGATTATCGTTCCGCTGGACGCGTCGGAAACGCTGGTAATAACGAATAACCCGACAAAAGCTCCAATACTTACTGCATCCGGCGTTGGGGGTACAGGTAATCCAAGCGCTCCGGCTCCGACCGGGGCGTTTTCGCTAGGGACAAGCGACCTGCAGCGACAGCCCGGAAGGTCTGTGGGTGCACCGGCTCACGGACTTCACCGCACGCACGGACGGACGGGCGATCAATGTCGCCAGCACGAACGGCGCAAGTACGCCGGCGCGGCAGCCGAAACCGCCCGCGGCCGGTCCAAAAAAAGTTCCAGACTAGGCCGCTGCGATCGCGGGCGCTGACGTCTCTGAGAGCATCATCGGGAGTAGGTCTGAAATCGACCGCACGATGATCGACACACCCAGGTGACTCAGCAACTGGCTGGTCGCAGGGGATATCCGCTCGCCATAAACCGCTATCTTTCCATCGAACATGTTGCGGATGTACATCAGCGCGTTGGTCGAACTGAATTCGAGACTGGCGTCGATGACGATCAGGTCTGGGACCTTTTGTTCAAGCGACATGAGGGCAGCCTGGAACGAGTTGGCAACCTCAAACTGATGCCCGTGCTCTTCGAGTTCGCCGATAACGACCATGCTCTCGGACGTCGTTGCGTTCAAAAATAGTGTGTTCAACTTTCCGACCTTCATGGGACTGGAATTTTGCTGTCAAACACGGTCTCCTTGAACGATTGTTGCGGGAATACACCACGGTTGCGTTGCGGGTTTTACCTATTCGTACTGTTGAAATGTCATAGGTTTGGCCCCGAATCGCTATATAGCAGAGATTCGCAACCACCCCGGTGATACGCGCCGCGTCTTTTCGCAGGGGGTGTTGGCGTCTCCACTTGGCCGAATCGGCCACTCATCGGGAACCCGCACGATTGGTCGGCATGCCCGGGATACCCGACAACCGGATACATGCGGGTGGAATGGGGCGAAAAGGGATTTGACGACCGCGTGGACAACTTCAAACGGCCGGCCTGAAATCGAAAAGCGAAAGCGGTGTGTATGTTCGGTGCAGGCCAATCGGCCCGCTCAGCGGCGCTAAGGCTATCGGGTGCAAAATCCCCGGACCGGGGCCTGCTCAGTCGTCGACCGGGTGATCTGTGTTGTAGATGTTCCGCCAGATAGTCCACTGGCCAATTTCATCTTTCTTGAAAAGGTTGATGAACTTGCCCCTCATCTTCACCGCTTCGCCGCCATATTTGGGAGATATGGCGTAGGCGAAAACACCCCGGCAGTAAGCGACCGATCCGTGGACCTCGATTTCAACGATTTCCATGGCCATGCGGGCCGAGATGGACTTGAAGAATTCCCGCAGGTAGTGGCCGATCGCCTCCCGGCCCTCTACCGCAGGACGGTCGGGCAGCATGAGAATGCCATCCTCGGTGTACAAATCCTCGAACTCCCGAACGTCCGATGCATTTGTCGCCGCTACGTATCGTTCCTCGATCTCAGTTATCGCATCGTGATCGGCGGTCACGAAATTTCCCCCCGGTTCTAATCCTCCCAACCCAAGCCCAGTTAACAACACAATCGGCACCCAACGCAACATGGTCTCCCCCCAAGTCAGTACCGG
>JASLNQ010000090.1 GCA_030745955.1 Dehalococcoidia bacterium
GGCGCATGTCCCGAAAACCATCGACAACGATCTCCCGCTACCGGGCGACATGCCGACGTTCGGGTACGAGACCGCCCGTCACGTGGGTGCTGATCTCGTGATGAACCTCAAGGAAGACTCGGTGACGACGAACCGCTGGTACTTCATTGTTGCCATGGGTCGGCATGCTGGTCACCTCGCACTCGGGATCGGCAAGGCATCGGCATCGACCATCACGATCATTCCAGAGGAGTTTTCGGGAGAGACCGCAAGCCTCTCGGAGGTATGCGACGTGCTTGAAGGCGCCATTCTGAAGCGGCGTGTTTCCGGCCGGCCCGACGGCGTTGCAATCATCGCAGAGGGCATCGCGACCAAGCTCAGTATGCGCGATCTCCGCAATATCTCGGGTGTCGATATCCCACGCGACGAGTACGGCAACATCCGGCTCTCCGACCTCCCACTTGCCCGGATCATCAGGGCAGAGGTCGAAAAACGGTTCAGCGACCGTGGCGAGGCGCTCGGAATCGTCGATCTGACCCTCGGGTACGAACTGAGATCGGCACCCCCGATTCCCTTCGACATCGACTACACACGCACGCTCGGGCACGGTGCAGTGCGGTTCCTGCTGTCGGGGACAGAAGATACCCGGACCGAGCAGGGCGCCATGATCTGCCTTGTCGACAGCCAGCTCAGGGCCGTGCCGTTCGAGGACATGCGCGACCCCAATACCGGCAAGACCGCAGTCCGGATGGTGGATACCGGTTCGCTCTACTACGATGTTGCGCGACGCTACATGATCCGCCTGGAACAGAGCGACCTCGAAGATGAGGAAATGCTTCGCGAACTCGCCGGTGCGGCATCCATGCAGCCAGAAGCGTTCAAGCGCCGTTTCTCAGTCAAGAGCTAACGGAAGCACCTGCCGTGGTTAGCACTGCTACGAAACTGGCTGTCGAGGCCGCGTCAGTCGTGAAAAACTTCGGCGAAACGGCCGTTCTTCGCAACCTCGACCTGTCGCTCCCTGCCGGTGGAGTGACCGTCCTGCTGGGGCCGAACGGCGCGGGCAAATCGACTCTGCTCCGGATCCTCGCGATGCTCACCCGGGCCGACACCGGGAGCGTTTCGATCTTCGGGGTCGACCTGGCCGAGAACGGGCCCGAAGCCCGCGGGTTGACCGGTTCAGTGCTGCACTCACCGATGCTCTATGCCGGCATGACCGTTAAGGAGAACCTGGCCTTTTTCGCCGGGCTATACCGGCTGCAGGACATCGACGAGCTTATCGTCCACACGGCGTCACGGGCAGGGATCGAGTCGGCGCTGAACGACCGGGTCCGCACCCTCTCGCACGGGTTCCAGAAGCGGGTCGCGCTCGCACGGGCACTCATGCACAACCCACAACTGCTGCTGCTCGACGAACCCGAATCGGGTCTCGACAGCCAGTCGGTATCGAGGCTCGACGACGTGATCGACGAATATCGGAGGTCCGGCCGGACCGTGGTCATGACCACCCACATCGTCGAGCACGGCCTGGAGATCGCCGACCGTGCGGTGGTTTTGACCAACGGTGCAGTCGGGCTCGATTCGTCGTCGCCCGCGCAGGACCGTGCGGCCATACTTGCGGCCTATACGTCGGAAGCCGCACCCGCCGGGGACGCCCGATGAGAGATTCACTGGCTGTCATCTGGTCGATCGGGCGTAAAGACCTGCTGCTCGAGATCCGCAACAAGGATGTGGTGGTCGCGATCGCCGGGTTCGCCCTCCTTGTGCTGGTGATCTTCAGCGTTGCGGTCGACCCGAGCAGCGGTAACGCGAAACTGGTCGGGCCGGGCGTGCTGTGGGCGGCAATCGCCTTCGCCGGGGTGACCGGGCTCAACCGTGCGTTTTCGCTCGAAGTCGAGGGCAACACACTCGAGGCGCTGATGCTCGCGCCGATCAGCCGTGACCTTATCTACCTCGGCAAGGCGCTGGGCAATTTCCTTTTCATCGCGGTCGCCCAGGTCGTCGTCATCCCGGTTTTCGCGGTGCTCTTCAACCTCGTCGTGTTCCGGTGGGAATTGCTTGCGATCAGCCTGCTCACTTCGATCGGCTTCAGCGCAGTCGGCACGCTGTTTGCCGCGATGTCGGTGAGGGTGCGGGCCAGGGAAGTCATGCTGCCGTTGCTGTTCCTGCCGGTGGTCACGCCACTGCTCATGGCGGCGGTCGAATCGACCGGCCACCTGGTCAACGGGCGCAGCTGGTCCGACATGTCACAGTGGCTGCAGCTGGCGGTCGCGTTCGACGTGGCCTTTATCGTGGTTTCGGCCTTCGTCTTCCAGCACATACTTGAAGACTGATCCCGGTGGAAAATACTCTCCCCGGCGACCAACCCCGCCGGGCCTGAAAATAGCCCAATCGTGATAAAATCTCCGGCGTATTCGCACACCGGCAAGTTGCGAACCAAACCCCAATGACCAAAGTCCTGTCCATACTGGACCCCCTCCCGATAATCAGCGCGACCCTCATGGGCGTGGCGCTTTGGCTCATATTCGTATGGGTGCCCACGGAAGTGAACCAGGGCGCCGTCCAGCGGATCCTCTACTTCCACGTCCCTGTCGCCTGGGGTTCGATGCTTGGTATTTTCGTCGTGTCCGGCGCTTCGTTCATGTACCTGTGGAAGAAGGCCGAAAAGTGGGACCGGCTCGCGGTGGCTGCGGCTGAAGTGGGCGTGGTCTTCGGTGGCCTGATGCTGTTGTCGGGGATGATCTGGGCACGGCCTGTCTGGTCGGTATGGTGGACCGGCGAGGCGAAGCTGACGACCGCCCTGATCCTGTTTTTCATCTATGTTGCATACCTGATGTTCAGGGCCTACTTCCCACCCGGTACCCAGCGCCAGCGCCTGGCTGCGATCATCGGGCTGGTCGGGGCGATCGACACGCCGATCATTTATTTCGCCGCCAACCTGTGGGCGCGGGCCCATCCGCCGATCGTTACCGGACCGGCAAGTGATGAAGACTCGGCGTTAGGCAGCGACCTGGGTATGGTCCTGCTGGTGTCGACCCTCGCATTCACGCTCCTGTTCATTCACCTCGTGCAGGTCCGCTACAAGATTCGAAAGACAGAGGACGATATCGTTGAGTTGAAACGGGCATCGGGAGCGAGTTCGCCGGGAGCCGCGGACGCAGGGGGAACGATTTGACCACGTTGCGTAACGACCGGGCACGGCTGGCCCTTGCAGTGGCGATCGCACTGATCGGGTTTGCAGTCATCTCCGGGGGCGCGTCGGCGAAGGAAGACACGGTCACCAGCGGGATCGTCGTTGGTGTCGAAACCGACGACGCGGGGCAGCTGACGAGATTCGCCATTTCGGATTCCGACGGAACTATCACAACATTCGAAATGTCGGAGTCCACCAGGTTCGGACTCGAAAACCAGGCGGGCGACCGCTGGGTGGCCAGCCACGGCGAAGAACCGGTGGAAGCCGTGCGGCGGCTGCGCGATCACCAGGCGCGGTTTGCACCGGTCACCGTGACATCCGAAAACGGAATTGCCGCATCGGTCGTAGAACGAGAGGAAGGCAAGCTGGAAACCAACCTTGGCTACCTGTTTGCAGTGTTCGTCGTCACCTGGGCGCTGTTCTTCGCCTACGTGTTCTACATGGGGCGCAAACAGCGGGTGCTCCAGAACGAAATCGCCCGGCTCAAGGGATCGACCGGTGAGTAGACAATGCTTGAGGGCACCGGGATCTGGAACCACATCGAAGAATGACGAATAACAGCAACAACAACGACCAGCACCAACGCTCGGACGCACCTGCGGTTTCGACCACTGCGCGCACATCGACATTGATGGGCCCCCGTGCCAAGCTCGGTTTCGCGCTCGTGCTGGTCGCAGCAGCGCTGGCGTATTTCGCCTTCACCGCCTTCCAGGGCGCAACGGTCAGCTATCTTTCAGTGGCCCAGGCGCTCTCCGAAGGCCCGACGGCTGCCGACCGGCAGATGGGGGTGTCAGGCAAACTCGTCCAGGACTCCTTCGTCCGTGACCCGGACGGCCTGACAGCCTATTTCTCGCTGAAGGACGAAGACGGGGTCAAGGAGCTGGCGGTCACCTACCGGGGTGAGATCGGGCAGGTCTTCTTCAACGATCACTCGGAGATTATCCTGCAGGGCCAGAAACTCGTCGACGGTTCGTTCAACGCCGATGACCTGACAGTAAGGTGCCCCTCCAAGTACCTGACCGAGGCGGAGCAGGCCGAGTTGGAAGCGCAGGAAAACGGTGATCCGGTCCCGCCTCCCTACCAGCCGGACTATTTCGACCGCGAAGCCTAGACACGAAGGCCCGGTTGCAACAGCCTAACGGCCCTCGATGCGGAGTCGCCGGAACTGCAGGCTCATGACCGCGATCGTCACCGTAAACACGATCAGGCCAATTGCGAGGATTGTTAGCGAGAGGCGCAACCCGACCAACGCGGCCAGCGAGCCACTCGCCAGCCCTCCCAGCGGAAACCACGACCACGCGAGCTCGTAGGCGCCCAGCACCCGGCCCCGCACCTCGGCCGGGACGTTCACCTGGATCACCGCAATACCGAGCGCAATGTGCACCCCGTTGAAGTAACCGAGCAGGAACGCGGCTGGCAGCGCGAGTGGCAGCGTGCTCGAGAAAGCCCAGGCAATCACGAACCCGCCAAATAAAACATCGGTAACCAGCAAAGCGTACCCGGCCCGCCGCACACCACCCGTCCACGACATCGTCCCCGCCCCGGCGAAAGCACCCATGCCAACGGCGGCAAACAGGTAGCCAAGACCGGCCTCATCGGTGTCGAATATTTCCCTGGCAAACGCCGGAATAATGAAGATCAACCCGCCCAGCATCAGGGCGTTCACGGCGGTAAACGCCAGGTTCAGCCGAAGGATCGCGTTGCTTCGCAGCACGCGGCCCACTTCTTTGAAATCCTCCTGGATGCCCACGTGGTGAGTCGGCACCGCGGGCGGGCGCGGCCGGAACGTTGTGTAGGCGACGATGGCCAGGGCGAACAGGCCGGTGATAAGGCCGTATGAAGAGGACGGTCCCAGCGAGCCGAGGATGAACCCGCCGATCAGCGGGGCGACAACACGGGCACCGTTGAACGCCGTCTGGTCGATCGAGATGGCCCGCACAATGGTGTTTTTCGGCACGACATCGGGGAGCAGCGACAACCGGGCGATCCAGTCCAACGCCAGCGCCGAACCCTGCGCCGCCCCGGCTATCAACAGGTGCCATGGCTCAAGTGCGTCGACCGCGTACAGGACGGTCACCGCCAGCATCGGCAGGCCGGCGATTGTCGAGCCCGCAATCAGCAATCGCTTCCGGGAAACCCTGTCGGCCAGCAGGCCACCCAGGACGGCCACGATTACGTTGGGAATGCCGACCGCAGCACCGAGCGCGGCGAGCCAGAGCGTCGATTCTGTCAGCGCGAACAGCAGGTAACCCTGCGACACCGTAACCAGCTGGTGGGCCGTCCCCCACAGGATTGTGGCGGTGACGAACCGCTGCAGCGACGAATCCCGCAATGAACCCAACAGGCCGATTTCGTGGGCAGCCCCCGGACCGACGCCGGAGTCTCCGGCCTGATCGCCAGAGGGTGATATCGATTCGGATGTATCGGCCATGGGCCGCCATTGTGAACCAGCCCGAGCCAAAAAGAACGTACAAAATGGTGAACGACCGTGCAATAAATACACCGGGAACAGACCCACGGGGTACAGAACCGCTGGAAACCGGTATGCAATCCGATATATGTTGCGTACAGGATTCCAGATGCGGCCGGTCTGAATAACGTCGCTGCTACAATTGCGACCACGATATGGATACGGAAGCTACGTTCAGCACATTCCTGCTTGCAGCAGCCATTGCCTTCGCACTGGGTGCGGTTCCTGTCGCCTACATCGCAGGCCGGCTGAATGGCGTTAACATCTTTAGGGTTGGCTCCCGCCAGGGGGGAGCGACCAACGTCTGGCGCGAAGTCTCCCGCAAGGTCGGCGTGCTGGTGGTGGCCGTCGACTCGGTCAAGGGGCTGCTCGCCATCGTCATCGCCAGGCAAATTGGGCTCGACGGCGCAGAACTCCTGGTCCCCGCGGTGGCAACAATCGCAGGCCACTGGAATTCCCCGTTCACCCGGTTCAAGGGTGGCGATGGAGTGTTGTCGCTGATTGGGGCGAGTATAGGTATCGCTCCGGTGGCGATACTCGGTCCGCTTACCCTTGCCCTTGCAATAGGCCTCGGCATGAACCGCAAGCTAAACCACCCGAGCCTCTGGGGCGGAGCTGCCGGTTTCCTCCTGTTCATAGGACTCTCGTTTATGCCCAATTCGAATACCGATCCCGCAGTCGTCTACGGCCTGACGGGTCTCGGAGTTGGCGTCATGCTCCACAGCATGTACTTCCACCGGCGGCACAGGGAGTACTTCCACCTGGACGAGACCCTCGAAGAGGAGTCCGATCCCACCCTCAGGCAGGACGGTCTCGGCTAGGTTTCAGGCCGCGTTCCGACCGCGAAAACGGCACAAAAAAACGGTGCTGGCTGCACCGCCTTTATTCGAACCGGCCCTCGCGATTAGCGGGGATTTATTCTTTTGTGATGTTGTCGATCTTGGTCCGGAGTGAATCCGGGACCTCGCGTTGCGGGACCTGCCGCAGGAGCCCGACCGTCTGGGCCAGGCTGGTGAGCCAGCCATCGCAGTCGCTACAGAACCCGAGGTGGTGCCGGATGCGGGTGGTCAGCTCGGGAGTGACTTCTCCATCGATGAAATCCGAGGCGTTGTCGTGCACCTCACCGCAGTCGCCCATACCCTCTGCGCACGGATCGTCGGGGCTGTGCTGCTCGTCCCTGCCAATCAGTTTATCCACCCACGAGTCTGAGCCGGTCAAGTGATTCTCCATGCTGCTCACGATAACCACGAATACGCGTTATCGGGCACTTAATCAGATGCAGTGTACGCGTAAACGGTACAAACAGCATAATTTATTCGTGACGGTCAATTCTATTTTCCAGCACGGGCCTCTCGGTTCTCGAACGGGACGGGGTACGGCGGGGCGCTTCGGGAGGGTCGGCGAATCGAGTTCGGCACATCGAAATGACGGTCGGAAAATACGAGAATTCAGGCAGCGCACTTTCCCGTCTCTGGTATGGTATTTGAACTGATCCGGTGCCTGAGGATGCACGCATTGGGCTGGTTCTGAATCGACGTCGAAACCCTGTACACGACCTGCGATACGTAATGGACGCCCAAGAATTCGCGGATATTGCTGAGAAACACTCGGGATTCGTCTACAACGTCGCCTATCGCATGATGGGGAACCCCCACGACGCCGAGGAAGTGGCACAGGACGCCTTCGTTTCGGCCTTCAAGGCCCGTGACCGCTTCCGGGGCGAGGCGCAGCCCACAACCTGGCTGTACCGGATCACCGTGAACGCGGCCCTCATGCGCATACGCAAGGACAAGCGCGGCAAGGAGATGACAGTCTCCGAGGATGCCCGTCCCGATGTGGCGTCGAAAAACTGGGCCGAATCGCCGGTTGCCGCCACGATGAACAGCGAACTGGGCAGTCGCATCGACGACGCCATCACCTCGCTGCCCGAAGACTTGCGAGTCGCGGTCATCCTGCGCGATGTCCAGGGGTTGTCGAACCAGGAAGCGGCCGACGCTCTCGATGTTTCTGTTTCGGCGCTGAAGGCCAGGCTCCACCGGGGCCGCATCGTGTTGCGCGACTTACTCGGCCAGTACGTCAAAGAGCGCGCAGCTTCCAACTAGCCGCTGCCGGTCCTGGCGCCAGTGAAAAACCCCGCGACTCGGCGGGGTTTTCTGTTTCGTTCCCCTCTGCGGAATCCCCGGAATGAACCGGCGGGGTTATTAAGGCTATTGGCGGTCAGGCCTGCAGCTGGTACGAATCGAGGATGTCCTGGTCCGACCTGCTCGGTGCCTGTACCTGCAGCACCTCGAAGCGGTCCTGTAGCGACTGGCCCTTGAGCTTGTACACCACACCCAGCGGAATGCCGGGGCGGTCAAGCAGGTCGGCAGCGGCCTGGGCACTCGTCGGGTCGTGGTCCTCGGGGATCTCGTAAGCGAGGCC
>JASLNQ010000091.1 GCA_030745955.1 Dehalococcoidia bacterium
CGCCCGAAGGCCCCGGACTCGGCACCCGTCTGAAGGACGACGTGTTCGACCGCTCAGACATCCACGTCGAGGAAACCACCGAAGCCGCCACCTGGGAAGGCGTCGGCTTCATAGATCCCGGCCAAAAAGTAAGCCACCACTTCTCCCCCAACGTGCCAGAGGGGAATGGGTAGTGGCGGCATGTCGCGGAGTAACCGCTCAAACTGAAACTGTCATCCTGAATTCATTTTCAGGATCTTTCTCCCCCTGCAGCGATCCGACATCCTGACTTGTCCGGTGGCGGGTTCCCGATAGCGCGCGGCTAGGCGTAGAGGTGCTCCTGCAACGCGTCCCGAGCGAAGTCCTCGAAGCCGAGGGACCCGGGGAGGTGTCCCGCAACTCCTCCCTCCTTTCCAGGGATGGAGTTAGCGGGTGGGTCAAACCTGCCGTACCACACAGACCCTGCTCATCCACCATCCGCCACCACGGGACACTACCCCAACAAAATGCCATCCTGAGGATCTCGAAGGACGGCAGGCACGCGGGCAGGCATTCCCCCTCACCCAAACCCTCTCCCTCATGGAGAGGGCTTTAGCACCCACCACGAACCCATCATCGCTCTCCTGTCCCCTCTCTCCGGCGGAGAAGGTTTGGGTGAGGGGGAAAGCCACCGTCCGCCACAGCTGGACACTGCCCCGTCCCCACACCCACTCGATAAAATACGTGAATGCCAATATTCAATCACGCATCAGATATCGGGACAGTCGCTTATGATTGATGCGAAAGGATATTTTGAGTGAGTCCTAAGAAGAAAACTCGTATCCCGATCTCAGCATCACTGTCGGCTGAAGTTCAATTCAGACATGATCGAACTTGTTGCGTGTGCAGAGAAAAAGGCAAGCCAACTCAGATCCACCACATTAACGACGATCCTTCTGACAACCTATTCGAAAATCTAGCCGTTTTGTGCCTGGATTGTCATAATGAGACTCAGATAAAAGGGGGGTTCGCGCGCAAACTCGACTCCGATCAGGTAGTCCTGTTTCGAGACGACTGGTTGACAAGAGTCGTTCGACAGCGCACCACTCTCGCCGCTGAATCAAACTCCGATGAATCGCGTTCCGAGTGGCGTTTGAGAGAATCTTCAAACACAATCGAGGCCTTCAAGGCAAATGAAGAGTACGAATTGTTGGCGATGCATTTTGATGTCATTGGCAATGAAGAGCTCCGCGACAAATATATTAATTAGGTCCTCGATAACAATCCGGATGATCAAACGATTTCTTTCCTGCGCGGGCTGCAAGCTCGCCCCGACTTAATTCCCGGAGAAGTGATTGACCGAGAGTTATCCCGGTTCGACCAACACAATGACTCGTCGCAAAAGGCGAGGTTCTTGCAGACCATTGAAAGATACGAAGAATCGTGTGACGCATACCTCAGGTCGATCATCGGTAGCTTGGAAAATGGAACGGTATTCAGTGCGGCCTACTATCTGAAAGAACTGTCAAAAAGTCAGATCATCGACGAACTATTCAAAATTGCATTACAAGAAGCCGAGAAGCGAGACGATTTATGGTGGCAAGTGAGAGCACTTGAAGAGCTTGGTTGGGCGACTGAGCTTCGAGTTTTGCTCCAGCAGAACCGGAATGAGATCGTGGAGCAAGGCGACGGTGTGTTGCGGAGAAAGTTGGCAGAAGCTGACGGAGATCGCGAGCTTGTCGTGAAAATCCAAAAAATATTGATGAATCAACACACCTGATGATCTATAAGGGTGACGAAGATGAAGACATCGAAGAAGATGAACAGGTCGAATAAACTGAGTGATCAACAATCGCCCTCGCCTCACCCCCCCACACCCACCTCCGCTCGATAAAGTAGGCGAATGCCCACCCACTACCTCGCCATCGACGTCGGTTCAACCACCGTCACCGCCGTAATCATCGACCTCGACTCCAAAACAGTCGTCGGATCGTCCAGCGCTCCCAATACCGCCGAAATCACCACGCCCGACGATAAAAAGATCGGTAGGTCCGACTGGGACTTCAAGGTGATGACCGGCCTCGCCGTAAACAACGCAGCAACCCTCATACAGCGCACCGGCACACAGCCAGCAGCCATCGGCGTCACCGGACAGCAGCAGGGCCTCCAGCTGCTCGACAGCGAACTCGACACCGTCGGCGAGTTCATCTCGTGGCAGGACCAGCGCTCGAAAGACCTCATCCCGGGCGAAATCCGCACCTACCTCGACCTCATGGGTGAAATCGGCGGCGCAGTCGTCGAAGACGGCGGCCTCCCCGCCTTCGAAAACACCGGGTGCCCGCTGGTGACCGGATACACCGCCCCCAACCTGTTCTGGCTCAAGGCAAACGGCCTGTTGCCCGCCAACGATCCCAACATCCACGGCACCACTGCCCCCGAGTTCGTCGTTTCGCGCCTCACCGGCGAGCGACCCGTCACCGACCCCACCGACGCACTCAGCTGGGGTGTCTACGACGTCAACAGGCTCAACTGGGACTTCGGCCTCATCGACACGCTCGGCCTTGACCGGTCTCTCTTCTCTAACCTCGGTGAATCCTGCACGGTCGCAGGCCGACTCACGAACAAGGTGGCAACCCAACTGGGTGCCAAAACGGGAATCCCGGTCGCGGTCGCCTCTGGTGATCACCAGTGCAGCTTCGCAGGGACAGTCATCGACTACGCGAACACCGTGGCAGTCAACATCGGTACCGGTGGCCAGGCATCGATACACGTTGAAAAGCCCATACCCCGTGGCTGGCTGGAACTGCGGCCTTTCATACAGTCCGGCTACCTTCTTGCCGGGGTCGGTGTCGTCGGCGGCCGCACGTTCAGGACCCTCCGTGATTTCTTCAACAACGCCAGCAGACTGATCGCCGGTTACGAACTCGATCCCGACGTTCTGTACGCACGTCTCGTAGAGCTGGCAGCCGAGGTTCCGGCGGGTGCCGAGGGCGTGCATGTCGATCCACTGTTCACCGGCTCCCGCTCCAACCCGCTGGCAAAGGCGGCGTTCAGCGAACTCACCCCCGGCACCTTCACACCCGGCCACATGGCACGCGCCCTCTTCGAGGCGATGGCGGCCCAACTGGCCGATTCATATCGAGAAGCCGCGAGGCTCGGTGCCGGCGAACGGTCGACACTGGTTGGCTCGGGCAACGGAGTGAAGCTGAACCCGGTGCTCCGGGAATCGCTTGAAGCCGAGTTCGGAATGCCGATCCAACTCGGGGCGCACAACGAAGAGGCCGCCGTGGGGGCCGCACTCTGTGCCGCCGTGGCCGACGGGGCGTTCAGTTCAATCGCCGAGGCCAGCGCATCGTTCGTCAACGAATAAATAACCAGTTTTGAGCGTGGCATTCCGGTCGGCATGACCGACAATAACCCGATCATGCCCGGAATTCCGCCCGCACCAACCGAATCCCAGTTCGAACAGATCGCAAAAGCCATCGATCCGAACGCCCGCGTCATATCGACGAGGAAGATGGCGGGCGGGATATCGTGCCGGATGGACGTGCTCGAACTTGCCACAGGTCCCGGCGCGCCAACCCCTGCCAAAACGACAAAGGTCATCGTCAGGCAGTACTACGAAGAGGAGCTGCGGCAAGAAACCAGCCAGAACCGGCTCGAATCGACCACGCTCCGGATCCTGGAAGCGAACAATGTCCCGGCACCCGGGGTGATCGTCGGAGAAGAAATCGGCAAAATTCTTGGCCGTCCAGCAATCGTGATTTCGTACCTCGACGGTGTTCCTGGCCTAACGCCCGATAACCCCCACGACTGGGCACGCCAGCTCGCCCGAGCCATCGCACAGGTCCACGCTGTAGAAGTTCCAGAACACCTTGCGGCCGTACTGGCGCCGGTCCCCGAGCAAATTCAACGGTGGCTGGCTCCATCGGCTCCGCCGGAACGGTTCTCCAAGCACGAACTCGGCCCCAGATTGTGGGAGGCGATGCAGCAACTCTGGCCGAATGTCGATATCTCCGCCCGCAACCTGAACCATGGCGATTTCTGGCCCGGTAACACGGTATGGAAAGACGGAAACCTGCTCGCAATCGTCGATTGGGAAGGCCCACAGCTGGGCGAGCCAACACTCGATATCGGCTACTTCCTATCGGACGCGGCCTACTTCGGAATAGACATAGAAGAGATATTTCTCGCCGAGTACGAAAAGTCCTCTGGTCGGCCCACCCGGGACCTGCAATTCTGGAAAATGGCAGCCGCAGCCCGCGCCATGCCCGACGTTGGACCCTGGGCACAGGGCTACGTCGAACTGGGGATCAGGAAGATGACCGCCGACGAAATCAGGCGCACCCACTCAAACTTCGTCAAAAGCCTGCTGGGCTAGCTTCCACTCATGCTCAATAATCCCCCCGCACCAACCAGGACCCAGCTCGAACAAATAGCCAGGGCCATCGATCCGAACGCCCGGATCGTTTCAACCCGCAAGCTGACGGGTGGAACCGCGTCCCGCATGGACGTGCTTGAGCTCGACCCTAATACCGGCAGCATGCTGAAAGTTGTCATCAGGCAGTATTCCGAACAGGCCGATCCACTGACTGGAGCTCGCCAACGGGTCGAATCGAAACTGCTCCGCATCTTTACGGCGAACCGGGTTCCCGCTCCACGGCTCGTCGTTGGAGAAGATGAAATCACCCGGATTCTCGGCCGACCGGCCATCGTTATTTCATATATCGATGGCACACCGGATGTCACACCCGCCGATTTCGGCGACTGGGCCCGCCAGGTTGCCAGGGCAACCGTACAGGTACACGCACTTGAAGTCCCTCAAGAACTCAAGGTGCTCCCCCGGTCCTACATCAATACCGTCACGAAATGGATGGCGGCTGGCGAACCCCCCGAGAAATTCACCAAACACATTCTTGGCGCTGAACTCTGGGACACGATGCGTGAGCTCTGGCCGGGCGTCGATACATCTGCAAATCAACTGATTCACGCTGATTTGTGGCCCGGAAACACCCTGTGGAAAGACGGAACGCTGCTGGCGATAATCGATTGGGAATGGCCAGCGCTTGGTGAACCATCGTCCGATGTGGCGTTCTTCCTTACCGACGTCGCGTACGTAGGATTCGACATAGAACGGGCATTTGTCGAAGCGTATGAGCAGGCTTCAGGCAGGCCAGTTCGGGACCTGCGCTTCTGGAAGATGATGGCGGCGGCCATCCCTTTGCCCGATCCCGGGCATTGGTCAATCGGCTATGCCAGGTTCGGAGCAAAACCGATAACAATCGACGAAAATCGCCGGGCGCATTCCGAGTACATTCAAAAATTGCTGAACGAGGCTCATTAGGTGCGCGAACCGGCATCAATACCCGCACTTGATGAGCTTGACGGATCGTAGCCGGGCACCGGCACCGGAGGGGCAATACCCGCCTCGAAACCCTGAACAACACCCGCGCAAACTTCGTCCAGAACCCGCTGGCCTAGACTCGACCGAATGCGCAAACTGGCACCCCGACCGTCACACAAACAGTTCGCCCGAATCGCGCGGGCGATCGATCCCGGATCTGAGGTGATTTCGACTCGTCAGCTGGCAGGCGGCACTTCTGCCCGCATGGATGTGCTTGAGTTCGGTCATTCGGCCGGAACCGGGGCCGGTACCCGGAGTGTGGTCGTCCGCCAGTAGGGCCCTGGCACCACAACGACGATCCGTACCCCGGAATAATCGAGGCAGCTGTACTCATGCTCCTGGATAGAAACGATATTCCAGCCCCCTCGCTCATCCTGGGCCAGGAAACGGCTCGGATCTTGGGCAGGCCGGCCATCGTCATGTCACTGGTCGATGGCAAACCGAATGTGAACCCGTCCGACCGTGAAGACTGGGTCCGCCAGCTGGTCGAAGCAATCGGCAGGGTCCATGCCACCCCGGTCCCATCTGGAATCCTGAAGTTAATTCCATCGGCCTACGCCCGGTACGACAGGTGGTTCTCGCAAACCGAGCCACCAGAGTTTATCGCCAGGCACCCGCTCGGACTCCGACTGTGGCGAACGCTGAAAGACCTTTGGCCGGGTGTCGATAAATCGGCCCGCCAACGCATCCACGCCGACTACTGGTCGGGCAACACCCTGTGGAAAGACGAAGACCTGGTCGCCATCATCGACTGGGAGCAGCCTCGGATCGGCGAACCGACGTTCGACGTTGCCGACCTGGTGCAGGACGCCGCGTGCTTCGGCATCGACATCGAACAGAGGGGCATCCGTCAATACGAACGCTCCTCGTCTCGTCCCCCCAGGGACTACGGGTTCTGGAGAATGGCGGTGGCGATGGGCGAAATGGGCGATATGTCCAATCCGGTCGATTGGGCCGAAGGGTTCGCCGAAATGGGTGGTAGGAGAATCACACCCGCTGAAGTCAGCGCCTACCACGCAGCATCCATCGAACAGATGCTTGCCGACGCCTGAGTTCGACCGGCCTCCTGCGTGCCCTGAAACCCTGAACGGCACCCCCGGGATTCCGGGCTAGCCCGGGAACGGCTCGGGTTCTCCGATGAAATAACCCTGCGCATACTCGATCCCGCACTCGGCCAGGAACTCCATCGTAGCCTCGTCCTGCACGAATTCTGCGATTATCTCGACACCAGTCCTGTGGGCCAGTTTTGCCAGCGCCGAAACGAACTCGCGGTCTCCCGCGCTCTCGGCGAGGTCCCTGACCAGGGTGCCGTCCAGCTTCAGATAGTCGAACTCAAGCTCCCTCACCTGCGCAAGCGAGGTCGCCCCGCTCCCGAAGTCATCGATGGCCAGCTTGAACCCCGCTTCGTGCAGCGACCCGGCCATTTCCGCAGCGAGGCGATCATCCTGCATCGCCGCCGTTTCGGTGATCTCCACGGTGATCGCCTCGTGCGGAACGCCATTCGAATCGGCCTGCTCTCGCAGATACCCGGCTATGTCCCGCCCAGCCGACATACCCGAAACGTTGATCGCCAGTTGAAAAAAATCGCCGCGGTCATTATGCGATTTCCACACCTGCATCGCATGCTCGACGACCCACCGGTCGATCTGCTGAACCAGGTTGAGCGACTCAGCCTGAGGGATGAACTCCGACGGCGACCGCAGCGACCCGTCCTCGTTCACCATTCGGAGCAGGACTTCATAGTGGCCGACCGTTCTGTCGGTAACCGAAACTATCGGCTGGCGTAACAGCCGGAACTGGTCCTCGGCCAGGGCATCCAGGATGAGCGAGGTGGTCTGCTGCAGGCTGGCCGACGAACTCCCGGCGTCCTCTCCCGGATCGAAAAGGTGAGTCGAATTCCGCCCCGACCTGCGTGCGACATCCACCGCTTCGTCGAGGAACACAGGAATCCGGTCGGCGTCGGCATCCTCAGTCGGCAGCATGACGATACCTGCGGTGCCCGAGACGTGAACGCGTTCGTCACCCGCGGTCACAGATGTATCCAGGACCGACCGCAAAAGCGATCCCGCGCTGGTCAACGCAGTGTCAGGGTCAATCCCGCGCAGCACGAAGCAATATTCGTCTGGACCGGTCCGGCATGGCATGGCGGATACGGGGAGGTCCGAACGCAGCGTCTCGCCGATCTCATACAGCAGCTGGTTGCCCACTCGGTAGCCGTGGCTGCTGTTGACATGTCGGAACCCGTCCAGCGTGATCTTCACCGCCGCACTCGAAGCGCCGAGGCCAGACGCCAGGACCTGCTCGACCTCCAGTGAAGTCATGAAGAGGCGCAGGTTTCCGAGGTTGGTCATCCCGTCCGACACATCCGGTGCCGGCCCGTCGGAATAGCCCGCCTCCCCCTTTGACGCAGTGGTGCCTAGATGTTCGGACACCGCGATGAGCCGGCCAACAAGCGGCTTCATACCCAGCTCAATGGCGATACCGATGCCCTCATCCCGCAGGGCGGTGGCCCTCACGCGGTCACCAGGGTCGTCCCGATCGATCAGCATCTCTGCAAAGTCGGAGTAGGTAAGCGCCAGCGCAGGCCTGAACCCGGCTTCCCGGCACAGCTCAATGGCAGTATCGAAGTGCCCAGCAGCGGTCTCGGGCTGACCAGAGAGGTTCGCCAGCATCCCGAGGACATGGTCCACGG
>JASLNQ010000092.1 GCA_030745955.1 Dehalococcoidia bacterium
ACATCGACCATGCGGGCCTTGCCCGATTCGTCGATATGGCTCAGGCCACCCGGTGTGTTAGTTTCGTCGGCCATTACCCACCCGTCCCGTTGGGATTGGCGAAGTTCTCATCCACGATCAGGTCGTTCCCGCGAGCCGCGCCGTTCGCCAGTTCGTCGCAGCGCTCGTTCTCGGGGTGACCCATATGGCCGCGGACCCACTTAAAGCTTACGTCGTGTCGACCAACCGCCTGTAGTAACCGCTCCCACAGGTCGGGGTTGAGGGCGCGCTCCTTCTTGTTGCGCATCCACCCGTTCGCACGCCATTTTCTGGCCCAGCCCTTCTCGATTCCGTTGATTACATATTGCGAATCGGTTGTAAGGACCACCCGCCGACGCTCTTTGAGGCTGTTGAGCGCGACTATGGCCCCGAGCAGCTCCATGCGGTTGTTCGTGGTGTGAACGTAGCCCTGGCTCAACTCTTTCTGGTTGTCGCCGTACTTCAGGACGACTCCGTAGCCGCCGGGGCCGGGATTCCCTATGGCCGAGCCGTCGGAATACGCGTAAACGATGTTGTCATTACCTTTGACCATTGCACCAAAGATACTCTCACCCGACAATCAGGCACAATCTTGAATAACACCGGGGCGAATTAATGTCGATTGAATTCTCGGACTCTGCGGTGACTCCAGTCCTCGAACTTGAGGATTCGCTGGTGCTGCGTCCGGTTGAACTCGATGATGCTGAGAGTTATTACGGACTCCTGGCCGACAATCTCGATTATGTATCAGATTGGTTGCGGCGTTCCGAGCCACCTGCAACGGTGGATGAACGTCGCAAACTCATGGCTGCCGAGCTGGAATCGGGCAAAACTGGCAACAGTCACTGGTGGTTGATCGAGTCTGACGGCCAACTCGCCGGGACCATCGCCTTTCATAACATCCGGCAGCGAGATCGCTGGACCCTGGTCGGTTACTGGCTCGGAGAAAGATTCACCGGTCGCGGGATCATGACCAACTCCCTGCGGACCGTGATCGACTGGGCATTCACCGAGCTGGGGTTAATCAGAGTCGAAATCCACAGTGCCATTGCGAACCAGGCCAGTTGTGCGGTCCCTGAACGGCTGGGCATCAGGCGTGAGTCGATTCGACGCCAGTCCGAAACCATCAACGGTACGACGCACGACATGGCGATCTATGCGGCGATTGCCGATAACTGGCCCGTGAAGCCGCCTGAAAAACCACTGCCATTGCAGACGATCAGTGTTGATGACGAGATCAGGTTGCGGCCGGTTGCCGAAAGCGATCAGGACGCTATGTGGCAGGCGATCGACGGGGGGCGCGCCTACCTCGAAGAGTTTCTGCCGTGGATCGATGAGTACCCATCCCAAGACCACCACACCGCCGGCTTCAGAAAGCGGCTGTTCGAACGCGACAACTTCGACCGGACCGCGGCTTACGTACTCGAGTACCGGGGTCGGCTCGGTGGCATGGTCGGGCTTGGCACACCGACCGGAGGCAACGGGATAGAGCTCGGTTACTGGCTGCGCGAAGATTTGCAGGGGCGGGGCATCATGACGCGGTCGATCGAGGCCGTGATCGGCATGGTGGTGGTTCATATGGGAATGCACCGCGTGGTGATACGTGCCGCCACGGGGAACCTGCCTTCACGTGGCATCCCGGAACGACTTGGATTCACCCACGAGGGCGCTCTCCGTGAGGCCGCATACGTGAACGGCGAGTATCACGACCTTGAGATCTACTCGATGCTCGATCACGAGTGGCTGGCGCGGTCGGAAAATGCCTGACCCGGTCGCGTAAGAGCCCGCAAAAACGTCCCCACGGCACCAGGGCTGCTATCCCGGCACGCCGCGCACAAGCATCATGCCGACGACGGCCGTTGCGATCGCGATCAGGAGGTTGATCCTCGCCAGCATGACCAGCCGCTTCCTGGCCGCAACGGTCGATGGCGGCGGTGGCTGACCACGGCCCACTTGCCGGATCAGCTCTGCGACCCGCGGGCCGAGCACAAAGTCGTGGAACCCGCTCATAACCAGCAGCACGCCGACCAGCACGATCTTGACGAGCAGGGCGGTTCCGATCTCGGTCGACCAGAACCCCTCGTCGTTGAAGCGGTCGAAGCCGATGCCGCGCCACTCCAGGGCAAGTGCACCCGATACGACGAGCAGCGCCAGGAGCACCCAGGCGATGCCGCGGAACCTGGTTGCCGCACGCCGGAGGAACACCAGCCCCATGGCGGGTGGGTCCATGCCGCGGGCGACTGGGACCATCACGAGCGCAAGGAATATCGCACCGCCGATCCACGTGACGGCCGAGAAGATGTGGACTGCAACGATGATGAACTGCAAGATCGACACTCAAGTCTCCTCCCGGTCGATTGAAGCCAGCCGGTCAGCCACCGATGTAGTACATCTCGACTTTGTCGCCTGCAGTGTTTTTGAATCCGGTGTTTTTCGAACGCAACTCGGAATAGCGGTCGGCGCGGCCCTTCCAGGTGCTGCCGATGATCGCAGTGAGCTCGTCGTCAGACGCCCCCGCCCGCATCGGCGTTTTCATGTCGGCTCCACCGGAGGCGAAAAGGCAGGTGACAAGCTTGCCATCCGTCGACAGGCGTGCCCGGTTGCAGTCGCCACAGAACGGCTCGGAGACCGATGAGATGATCCCGATCTCCCCTTCGCCGTCCAGGTACCGGTACCTGCTCACAACTTCACCCTGGGAGTTGGGTGCCACTGGCTCGATAGGGAACTCCGCCCCTATCAGCTCGCGGATCTCCGTGGCCGGGACGACCTGCGATAACTCCCACCCGTTCCTCGTCCCGACATCCATGAACTCGATGAACCGGACGATAGTGCCGGTGCCCCTGAAGTAACGGGCCGTATCGACGAGCGTGTGCTCGTTGACGCCCCGCTGGACGACGACGTTGATCTTGATCGGCGCGAAGCCAAGGTCGGAGGCGGCCCTGATGCCCTCAAGCGTCCTGGCCGGGCCCTGTGGCCGGCCGGACATCGTCTTGAAGATTTCTTCATCGAGTGAATCCAGCGACACAGTAAGGCGGTCGAGACCTGCGTCCTTGAGATCGCCGGCGTGCTGCGCGAGCAGGTAGCCGTTGGTCGTCAGGGCGAGGTCGTCGACACCTTCGATTGCGGAAAGCTTTGCAATCAGCTCCGGCAGGTTGACCCGTACCAGCGGCTCGCCACCGGTGATCCTGATCTTCGAGACCCCGGCAGCCACGAACAATTTCGCCAGCCGTTCAATTTCTTCGAACGTGAGGATGTGCGGGCGCGGCAGGAATTCGTACTTCTCGCCGTATATCTCGGCCGGCATGCAGTAGGGACACCTGAAGTTGCAGCGGTCCGTCACCGATATCCGCAGGTCGCGGAGGGACCGGCCGAATGTATCGGCGATCCCTTTTGCACGCTGGTTTCCTGGTGTTTGCGACATGATTTTCGGGCACGCGGGCGCTTCGCCCGTTTTTCAATAGTACCGATGAAAGGTGAGGATTTCCGGTTTCCGGCCCTAAACGAGGGTTTCGAGTGTCCTGTATAGCCCGCGGAGGGCCGCGCCACGGTGGCTGATCGCGTCTTTTTCTGGTCCGGAGAGCTGCGCGGTCGTCCTCGCATATGAGGCCAACCAGAAGACCGGGTCGTAGCCGAAGCCGTTCTCGCCAACCGGCTGGTGCATGATCGCGCCCTCGATCACGCCCTCGCTGGTCACGAGCCCACCCGGCACAGCGTCGCCAGCGAGCGCCAGCACCGCCACGAACCTGGCGGTCCGCTTCCATCCGGGGACTTGCTCCAGGTTCTTGAGGAGCAACTCGACCCGCTGTTTGTCGTCGAGGCCCGCGCCGCCGTAGCGGGCGGAAGTCACTCCGGGTTTGCCGTGCAGTGCATCAACCACCAGCCCGGAATCGTCGGCCAGCGTGAGTTCGCCCGAGACTTCAGCGTAGGCCCGGGCCTTGAGCGCCGCGTTCTCCTCGAACGTGGTACCGGTCTCTTCGACTTCGAGATCGATTCCTAGATCGTCGAGTCCGACAACCTCGAAGGCCATTTTCGAGAGCATTCGTGAGAACTCGCGGACCTTGCCCGAATTGTGCGTTGCGACCAGAAGTTTTCTGCTCATGAGTACAAACCTACCGCCGGTGGATTGCGTCTGCGTGATCGGGGCGAACGAAAAAGGTGAGTTATTCGAGATTTATTGACCGTTGCGGGTGTAAAACAGCGGTGTTAAGCTTTACTAGTTTTACATGCTTTTTCGCTGTTTTACCCCTCAGCGTTCCGTTTTATCACCGCAGTGCCCGCAGTCAAATTCCCACGACAACGCTCCGGGATGCACCGAGTTTCCGGGCCAAAGTTCCCCGTCCGACCGACCCTTTTGCATCTTTCGCGGTGGTACGCGGCGCGATGGCGTCGAACAGGCCTGCTGCTCTTCCCGCTCGCTGTATTACTGCTGACGGCCTGCACACCCGGCAACAACCAGTCGACTTTCGGTACCGCCGGTCCCGTAGCGGAAGACCAGGCCACCCTGTTCAAGTTCATCTTCTGGATCGCGGCCGTCGTGTTTGTCCTGGTCGAGGGAGCGGTCGTTTATGTATCAGTGCGGTACCGGCAACGCTCGGACTCCGACGAACTTCCCCACCAGACCCACGGCAACAACAAGCTTGAGGTCACCTGGACGATCGTCCCGGCCGTCATTCTCATCGCCGTCGCCGTTCCCACGCTAAGTCAAATCTGGGCACAGCAAAACGGCGCGCCCGACGACAGGGGCGAAGTCCTGGACGTGGAAGCGGTCGGGCACCAGTGGTGGTTCGAGTTCCGCTATCCGGACCACGAGGTCATCACGTCAAACGAGCTCCACATCCCGGTCGGCCGGCCCGTTTCCTTCAAGCTCACCTCTCAGGACGTCATCCACAGCTTCTGGGTCCCAAAGATGGCCGGTAAGGTCGACATGGTCCCGCTCCACGACAACTACTTCTGGTTGATCGGCTCTGAGGTGGGTGAGTTCTACGGCCAGTGTGCCGAGTTCTGCGGCATTGCCCACGCCCACATGCGTTTCCGCGTGTTTGTAGATACCGAGGAAGATTTCCGGGCCTGGGTCGAGGGCATGCACACCGCCCCGGATGCGCCGGTTCCCGGATCGCCCGAGGCTGCGGGTCAGCAGTTGTTTGCGGCGAACTGCGCGTCCTGCCACACCAGCGACAGCACCGCACCCGGTTCGTATGCCCGCGAGATCAGCGCCCAGCAGGCCCGCTGGAACGGCTGGATTGCTGATGTTGAAAACTCGGGGATAGTCTCGGCGCCGAACCTGACTCATTTCGGCACCCATACGACCCTGGGCGCGGGCCTGGAAGACCTGAACCCGGAGTCGTTGATCGGCTGGATCACCGATCCCTCGTCGGTCAAGATTGGCACGCGCATGCAGCGGCACGCCGCGGTCTACGACACGCCCGGTGGCAGGGCGAAGCTGAGTACGGCTGAGATTTCGGAGATCGCTTCGTACCTGCTCTCGCTCAGGCCGGGTTCCGGTCCGGTCGATGCGTCTCCTGGTCCGGGCGGGAGCGGTGATCCGGGCGGTGGCGCAGCGGTCGACGGCGCGGCGGTGTTCGCCGCGAACTGCACAAGCTGCCACTCCACGGGCGCCGACGCGGTGCTGGGTCCCGGGCTTGCCGGGGTTGGTGACCGGGCGGCTTCTCAAGTATCGGGGCTGAGCGCCGACGAGTACCTCGAGCAGTCGCTGAGAGAGCCCGGTGCGGTAGTCGTTGACGGGTTCCCGGACCTGATGCCCGCCTGGGACCACCTCGACGACGACACGATTGATGCCCTCATCACTTACCTGAAAACTCTGAAGTAACGGCAACCACTCGTGCGGACGGCCCAACACCGTCTGCGCTGCGGAGCGAACTGGTGACAACAAAATCGCTGACATTCCCAAGAATCATCCCGCGGCCAAGGGCCGAGACGGGGCTTTGGAGCTGGATCGGCACGGTCGATCACAAGCGAATCGGAACGCTCTACGGCGTCACTGCCTTCACCTGGTTCCTCGTGGGCGGGTTGGAAGCGCTCCTCATTCGGGCGCAGCTGGCAGGGGCCGAAAACACGCTCGTGGGTCCCGAGACGTTCAACCAGCTTTTCACGATGCACGGCACGACGATGGTGTTCCTGGTCATCATGCCGCTATCGGCTGCTTTCTTTAACTGGCTGGTCCCACTCCAGATCGGGGCGCGTGACGTCGCCTTCCCCCGGCTAAATGCACTTAGCTTCTGGGTATTCCTGTTCGGCTCGCTGCTCCTCAATGCCAGCTGGCTCACCGGGAACGCTCCAAACGGGGGCTGGTTCGGGTATGCGCCTAATTCCGGCGTCACGTTCAACCCCGGCGCGGGAATGACCTACTGGATCGTGGGCCTGAACCTGCTCGGAATCGCCTCGATTGCCGCGGGTCTCAACTTCATCGTCACGATCATCAACATGCGCGCGCCGGGCATGGGCATGTTCAAGGTGCCTATCTTCACCTGGATGACCCTGATCACGTCGGTCCTGCTCGTGCTGGCGATGCCGGTCCTTGCGGTCGCCGGTATCCAGCTCCAGACCGACCGTGTCTACGGCACCCATTTCTTCAATTCCCTCAGCGGTGGGGACCCGGTGATGTGGCAGAACATCTTCTGGCTGTTCGGCCACCCGGAGGTTTACATACTGATCCTCCCGGCGATGGGCATCGTTTCCGAGGTGCTCCCGACCTTCGCCCGCAAGCCATTGTTCGGGTACCCGTTCGTGGTGTTCGCCGGGGTGGTGATCGCGTTCATGGGCTGGTTCGTCTGGGCCCACCACATGTTCACGGTCGGTCTTGGCCCGGCAGTCAACTCGGCGTTCGCGGTCTCGACGATGCTCATCGGGGTGCCGACCGGCGTAAAGATTTTCAACTGGCTGGGGACGCTCTGGCGCGGGAATATCCGGCTGAACACTGCGATGCTGTTTTCGATCTCGTTCATCGCGATGTTTACGATCGGCGGTCTGAGCGGTGTGATGCACGCTTCGCCGCCGACCGACGCCCAGCAGCAGGACACCTACTTCATCGTCGCCCACTTCCACTACGTGCTGGTTGGCGGGGCGTTGCTCGGTATATTCAGTGGGATCTACTACTGGTGGCCGAAGTTCACCGGGTGGTACCTGAATGAAAAGCTGGGGATCGCGAACTGGGCGCTGATGCTGATCGGCTTCAACCTGCAGTTCGCCCCGATGCACTGGCTTGGTATGGACGGCATGCCCCGGCGCATCTACACCTACGCCGAAAACATGGGCTGGGAGGGTTCAAACCTCGCCGCCTCGGTGGGTGGCTTCGTGCTCGGGCTGGGCATCCTGGCGTTCATGATCAACGTGCTGGTCTCCCGGTTGCAGAACCGGGTTGCGCCGGCCGACCCCTGGGACGGCCGCACGCTCGAGTGGGCTACCTCTTCACCGCCGCCGCCGCACGATTTCGACGAGATCCCGCAGGTCGAGTACCGCGATGACTTCTGGTTCAGGAAATACCCGGAGACGATCGCCGAGTATTACGGGCATGGGGATCACGACCAGGCGGTCCCTTCGGGTACGCAGGTCGACGGCGAATCTGGGGGTGAAATCGGCGGCGGTGTGGATCGCGAATCCGCGGCGGAACACCTGCCGGAGGTCTCAGGCGGTGCCACCGATGGGCCGGACGAGTCAGATGGCCACGGCGGCCCGGATAGCCACACCATCCACCTGCCAGACATGTCGTACTACCCGTTCATCGTGGCGGCCGGTCTCACCGTTTTCGGGGCCGGCTTCCTCACGCACTGGGGTGTGATCCTCGCCGGCGTTCCGGTCTTCGTATGGGGCCTGCTCGGCTGGTCGATGGAGCCCGTGAACGATCCGACGCCGGAACCATAGAAATTCTGAACCCCACCACGCATTTCACCCGGTAAGGCAACAACGAACGTGACGCAGGCCACAGCAACTGAACAGATCACCCACACGCAACACCATGCGGGGGTGGAAGACACCTCGACGGGG
>JASLNQ010000093.1 GCA_030745955.1 Dehalococcoidia bacterium
GCTGCCCTGGTGGACACGGATTCTAAGATGGCTGTTGGCGATCGCCGGGGCAAGGGAGTCGGCGTGCCCTCTGCGACCCTGCCCTGATCCCTCCGCAGGGATCGGGAAATCGTGTGTACACGGTTGGGTGGTGCCGAAGAGTCCGGTGCCAGCTAGTCCGATGGAGGCCCGTTCAGGAGTGCGCTCAGCGAGTATTCAGCCTCAAGCCGCCCATCGAGCTCCAGCCTGTGTGTGCACAACGTCACGTGGTTGTGGTCGCACGTTGCCAGCACCTGTTCGAATCGGTCGACCGATGTGTTCCCGAACAGCAGCAGAACGGGCAGCACGTGCCGCCGCTCGGCCTGGAAGATCGCCGCCTGGTACCACAGCGCCTGTCTGAGCCCTTCCGACCACGAATCGGCACGTTCTATCTCCACGACATGGGTCGGGAACTTTGAACTGAACCCGATTAGCAGGTCGGCGCGTTCCTTGCCGGTCCACATCTGCGCCTGCTCTATCACGTTGATCCCGGCAAGCCGGATAATCCGGGTCACCTCTGCCTGGATTTCAGCCTCGGCCTTTTTCGGAATTCCCTGTGCCGCATCGAAGCCCTTCATGATCCCGTCTTTGAGCGTGGCATGCGACAGGTTGAACTGCGATTCCCATGCCTGGTACAGGACCGACTTTCGTGTGTTGCTGAGCTGCGACCAGCCGGCAGCCTCCGCCTCGCGTTGAACCGTCGAGACGATCATTTCCCGTTCATCATCAAGCAGCTCAGTCAGTGTCCGCGTCATGATTTCTTGATCGCCGGAGGCTTGAATTTTTTCCGGTAGCGTGCGCCGCAAGTCGCAACTGCGCCAGCTCGACATACTCAGAAGATACGTCATACCCGACGAAGTGACGGTCAGTCTTCACCGCCGCAAGCGCCGTCGAGCCAGTCCCCATAAACGGATCTAGCACCACCTCATTCGCGAACGAATAGAGCTCGATCGCACGCCGGGGCAACTCCTCCGGGAACGGTGCCGGGTGCCCGGCCTGCTTCGCCGACTGTGGTGCGAATACCCAGACGCTCTTCGTGAACTCCAGGAACTCGTCCTTCTTGATCGTCGACTCCCGTCCGGCGAGTGGTTTCCTCCCGAACGGTGCCTTCTGGAAGACGAGGATGTACTCATGCGTATCGCGGAGAGTCGGATTCGACGGCGACATCCAGCTTCCCCACGCCGTCGACGTGCCCGCACCCGCCGACTTGTTCCAGATGATCTCGCCCCGCATGTGAAATCCGGCGAGCGCCGCCTGCTCGATGATGTATGCATGCAGCGGGATGTAGGGTTTGCGGCCCAAATTAGCGACGTTCACCAGGGCGCGGCCACCATCGACCAGCACCCTGAACGTTTCGCGCATCACGTTGCCGATCAGCGTCATGTACTGGTCGTGCGTCAGGTCGTCGTCGTAGTCCTTCCCGACGTTGTAGGGAGGTGACGTGATCATGAGGTGGACCGAGCGGTCGGGCAATTCACCCATGTCCTCGCTTGAGTGAGTGAAGAACCGGTCGAGCATGCCTGCGGGAACTGCCTGCTCGGGTTCGGGCTTCCGGTCGAGGCTTTCCCGGTCACCGGGCTGGAGAGCACGCGCGTAGTACTCGGAAGAATCGTGGCTGAATCTTCCGTTCGTCCCGAACGACGATGTGCTAGTCGGCCGCTGCTTCGGTGTGGTCTTTGATCGACGTGGCATCTTCTGTATCAGGATGCTAGCAGTTGCCACCCGGTTACGCGAACCGGGATTGACCTACAACACCCCACCGGACGCTCTCGCGGACTAGTGACCAACCGAATATTATCTTGCAGCACTCGCACCACCGTCGTGCTGAACCCGCACCACTGTCACCCAGCACCCGCACCATTGTCGTGCTGAACTTGATTGGGAATGATTCACTTGACGCACGGTAGTCAAACTGGTATCCTACTTACGTGGTTTCCGGTGAAGTGGGGTGTGTTCGATGATCTCGTTCACCTTGTCCACCAACCGTTTTGGGAATAGTCGAAGTATCAATTCATCGTCCGGTAGTTCTTCCGGTTTCTTTGGCAAACGATGCTTCTGCGAGGGTTTCTTCGATGCCTCAGACATATGAAATGAACCTCATGAAACTGATGGATGAGTTCGGGTCAGAAGACGATTGCCGACTGTATCTGGAACGGCTCCGCTGGCCGAATGGTGTTGCGTGTATCAAGTGTGGCTCCATGTCCATCTCTCGCATTTCAACTCGCAATCAATTCGACTGCAACGACTGCCGGAATCGCTTCTCTGTCACCAGCGACACGATCATGCACGATACCCACCTGCCGTTGCGAAAGTGGATGCTCGCTATCTACATGATTATCGAGGGTAAGAAATCTATCTCGGCGCGGCAACTCGGACGCACGATCAACGTTGCCTACAAGACCGCTTGGCACCTTTGTCATCGCATCCGTGAAGCCTTGAAGACTCCCGATGCCTTGCTGTCCGGTGTTATTGAGGTTGACGAGACTTGGATTGGTGGCAGCGTCCAGGGTCGCGGACAGGGCTACAAGGGCAACAAGTCGATGGTCGCTGGCATCGTTGAGCGAGAGGGTGACATTAGGCTCGAACAGTTGCCTGGTGCTACGAAGAAAATCCTCGGTGACTTCATCGACCGTCACGTCTCCGAAGATGCCGAAGCGGTGTTCACTGACGAGTTCGGTGCGTACCAAGACCTCGGGGACAAGTTCAAGCGACACGAGACTGTCCAGCACAAGCAAGACGAATGGGTACGCGGCGACGTTCACACCAACTCTGTCGAGGGTGTGTGGGCCTTGTTCAAGCGTGGCGTTGTTGGTTCGTTCCATGGTGTGTCTCGTAAGCACCTAGAGCGTTACCTTGATGAGTTTGAGTTCCGGTTCAACAACCGAGATAACCCATTCATTTACCGGGATGCGCTCAAAGAGATCATTCAGGCTCCTCGTCTGACTTGGGACGATCTTACTGCTCAGTGATTTTCAGTGTGTTATCGACCACATCCAGTCGAAGGTGAAACTCTCGTGTTAATCGCGCAAAGTCAAGTTTCACCTTTACTCTGACCGGAAGACTTGAGAGGCGATAGGCGTTCATTTGCCCTTGAGATTCAGGTCTCATTGTGGATGCATCTTTAGCGTAGATATTCCCGTTGGGCAACCGGATCGCCAATTCCAAAATCACCTTCTCATTCATTTTCAAACTACCAGTGTGTCTCTGGGGTGAACTAAATACCCCCATTACCAGCTCGGAGTTGCACCAAACACCAGTTGCCCTAACTAAAAAGATCCCGGCTTGATCGTAGAAGTCAATCGCTGATCTTACTAGTCCGATGTCGGCATCAGGCGAAGGTGTCTCAGGGTCATTCATGAGTTCAAGCGAAGCCACTTCGGCAAGCTCGTCTCCGGATTCGGTATTGCGTCCTTTGATTGATTCAGTGAATGCTCGTAACAACGTGATATTCGGTTGAACTCCTTGTTCTTCTTTCTCTAAGATTTCTCGAAGTGCAACGTTATTTTGTTTCACTTCTCTTTGCATCCAAAACGGCGCAAGCGCAATACGAAACAGAAGCACCGCCAGCACAGCGGCGGGGAAAAACACCCATTCGTAATCACTCATTAGGAATCGCTCCCACGTCGTAGCGACCTCGCCATCAGGTATGTTGGGGTCGGGAACGAGGTGAGTGACAAACGTAAGAATTCCGCCAAATATGCCCGTGATCCAATCAGCGCGATCGGGTGCGCGCCAAACAACCATCTTCGCCCACTGACAGTAGTATTGACGCACATCGGTAATAACTGACCTGAAAGACATGTCAGCCAGTATCGCGCATCCACGCTGTTAACGTGCATGAAGTGAATCATTGCCAACTTGATTCAGTATCCGTTCCGACGGGGAGTAACATCGGCACAAGCGAATTCCCCAGTCCGAGAAACGGGTTGCCGCGTCGGTCACGATACTGAATCAAATCCAGCATGACGGTAGCCTGTTTTCGACATCCGCTGGCCGCTAATCCGTCGCCCGGTCGAGAATCGTGATCAGGTCGACGGCGCGTTTGTCGTCCTCCTGGCCCTTTGCCGTGATCCCCTCGTCGAACATCTGGATGCAGAACGGGCACGACACGGCGACGGTCCCGGCACCGGTCTCCAGGAACTGCTCGGTGCGCATCTGGTTCACCCGCTCGCCATCCTCCTCCATCCACATCCGTCCACCGCCCGCCCCGCAGCAGAACGACCGCTCCCGGTTCCGGTCCATCTCGACGAAATCCAGCCCCGGTATCGAGCTGATGATCTCCCGCGGCGCCCCGAACTCGCCGTTGTGCCGCCCCAGGTAGCACGAGTCGTGGTAGGCGACCGTCCCGATCTTCCCGATGCCCGCCTCGGTCGGCTTCAGTCTGCCCTGCTTCAACAACTCGCCGACAAAAGCCGTGTAGTGGACCACATCGTAGTTCCCCCCGAGCTGGGGATACTCGTTCTTGATCGTATTGAAGCAGTGCGGGCAGGTAGTGATGATCTTCTTCACATCGTACTTCGTGAAGGTCTGAACGTTCGATTCGGCCTGTACCTGGAACAGGTACTCATTCCCGAGCCGACGCGCAGGGTCACCGGTGCAACTCTCCTCGTCGCCCAGCACGGCGAAGTCGATACCTGCCTTTTTCAGCACCGACGCCATCGCCCGGGTCGTGTCGACGCCACGCTGGACCAGTGCGCCGGAGCAACCGACCCAGAAGAGCACCTCGGAATCGGGCTTTTCTGCCAGCGTGGGAATATCCAGACCGTCCATCCACGACGTGCGGGTGAGGGTCGTGCCGCGCCACGGGTGGCCGCGCTGCTCGATCGACTGCATGGCCGACATTGCCGTGTCGGGGGTGCTCGCTTCTTCAAGGGTGAGGAATCGCCGCATATCGACGATCGAGTCGATGTGGTTGATCTCCACGGGGCAGGCATCAAGGCACGCCGCGCAGGTCAGGCAGCTCCACAGTACTTCGTCACCCGCCGAGTCGTGGACCATCGATACGGCCGGGGCCGGAGCGTTTTCCCCGGCTGGCGTCCCGAGTAAAACCGGACTGCGTTCCTCCATGTAGCCCCGCATGCCCTGGATCAGCTTCCGGGGGGATAGCGGCTTGCCAGACAGGTGGGCCGGACAAACGTCCTGGCAGCGCCCACAGTTCGTACAGGCGTCGTAGCCAAGGAGCTGGGTCCACGCCAGGTCGGGCAGGTCTTTCGCACCGAATGTTTCGAGCGTCTCGAAGTCGCCCATCGGTTTGAGGGCTCCACGCGAGCGCAGGTTCCGGTAGTACCAGTTCATCGGGCTCACGATCATGTGGGTCAGTCGGCTGAAGCGAGCTGCTGCATAGACGATCGCACCCAGGAAGATTCCGGCGTGCAACCACCAGGCCACGGCGTGCAGCGTTTCGAGTGCCGTAAACGTGAACCCGATCCCGATCAGGGCCTTTGCCACGACCCACCCGATCGGCGACCAACCGGCGACCGAAGTGTCGTAGTAAATCGAAGCCGGGTTCAGTTCCGTCGCACCAATCCGGAGCGCCTCGATCAGGAAGCCGCTGATCAATATGGTGAACAGAAAGACCAGCACGACCCCGTCGTCGAGCACCGTATTCAGACGACCGGGGCGAATTACATAGCGTCGCCACAGAGCCATCGTAAGACCGAGCGCGGCAAGTCCACCTCCAAACACGTCCCACGTAAATCCAAGCGGTATCCGGGCATGCACTGTCGGCCAGGTCCAGTTGAGGTACTTTTCGGCGTTGAACTCGAGCGCGGCGATTGTCGTGGCGATGAGCAGGATGCCGAATCCCCAGAAGATCGCGAGGTGCATGATTCCGGGGTAGAGGTCACGCTTTCGTACGAACTGCCGGTGCGCGAGAAGACCGGCTGCGGCGAATGCGAGAAACGCCTTCCAGCGTTCTGACGCCGGACCGAGATCCGGGTCTGCGCCGGCCGTGTGCCACATTCGCCACCGGCGACGTAGCGCGTAAACGATCGCGGCCAGTGCGACCGGAGCCACCAGGTACACCAGCGCGCCGGCTAACGGGTATCCGATATTCCAGAAATCTGAACGGCCAGCGTACTCAGGCATGCCCCGATCTTGTCCTCATCACGACTGCTCTCGTTGCGATCGTCCCGGCCACTGACAGCCCCGCCAGGACCGGATGCCGATGGATACCGGCAGTTTACGGATCACCCACCACCGTGTCGTGCCCTCAGACCGCCCGAACCGCCCGAACCGCGAAATAGACCAGCTACGGCCACGTTACTAACTGACGATTCGCGACCACATGAGGACTGACGAACCGGTAATCAGCCAGAGGAAGATGTTGATACCCAGCGGCCAGTCCCTGATCAGGATCTCCTCTGGAGCTTCGCCGGCGCTCTTCTCGTGGATCAGGTAGAGGTAGCGCATGATGCCATAGGCCACGAACGGGATCGTGAGCATCATCGAGTTGTTCGCAGGCACGTTGGCCTCCGTCACACCGGTGCTGAATGTATATAGCGTGTAGGCGATCAGGGTCGCCGTGGCAACTACATTCAGCAGGCTGTCGAGGAAGGGAACTGAATACTCGGCGAGAATCGCCCTTTGCGATGTGGAATTGTCACCCGCGGTAAAAAGCTCACCACGCCGCTTGGCCAGTGCGAGAAACAGGGCACCCAGGGCCGTAACGACGTACAGCCAGGGTGAAATCGTCAGGTCCAGTTCAATCGTTGCGCCAGCCCGCTCGATCACCGAGCGGTCAATGGCGATCGAACCCGCAACGGCCCTGAAGACGAAGCCCGCTGCCACGGCCATCACATCGAGCAGCACCACGTTTTTGATCCACAGGCTGTAAGCGACGTTGGTGGCAAGATAGGCCGTGGCGGTGAGCAGCAGCGGAATCGAAATCGCCACCGCTCCGATCAACCCGCCGGCGATCATCAGGGTGGCAAGCCCGAGTGCCCAGCCAATCGAGATGGCGCCCGATGCGATCGGGCGTGACCGTTTGCGGGGGTGTGCGCGGTCCCTTTTTACGTCGACCGAGTCGTTGATGAAATAGATCGCAGCCGAAAGCAGTATGAAAACACCCAGGGCAGCGAACGCTCGGCCCACGATCGCGGCCATGCCGGCATAATCGTCACCGCTGTACCAGATGTTTACCGTGAAGAACAGCGGGACGAGTACGATGCCGTTCTTGACGATCTGCCCCGGGCGCGATTCCCTGATGATGGCGCCGATGCTCGGTATCCGTGCCGTCTGAATTGTCGCTTCCTGTTCTACCGACATATCGGCGATGATATGTGTATTCAGAAATCAGGGTCAAATTGGAATCCCGACGCGAATCACCAGTAATTATGGCTGCCAACACGAAAATCAGGCTCGATCAACTCCTCGTCGAGAAGGGACTCGCGCCTGATATCAAGGAGGCAGCCGCACTCGTGATGGCCGGGAAAGTATCGGTAACCGGGGAACAGAGGTCGCCAACACCCGGTATGCAGGTGCGACCCGGTACCGCGGTTAAAGTCACACCCGGGAAGCAATTTGTCTCGCGTGGTGGCGAGAAGCTCGCGCTGGCCCTTGTATTGTTCGACCTGCAGGTGAAAGGGGCAGTCTGCCTCGATGTTGGCGCTTCGACGGGTGGCTTTACCGATTGCCTGCTCCAGCACGGCGCGCGTCGTGTCTACGCGGTCGACACCGGACGGGGCCAGCTGCATCAACGGCTGCTGAGCGATGAGCGAGTGGTCAGCATGGAGCGCACGAACATCGCCACCGGAATCGACCTTCCCGAGCGGGTCGACCTGGTCGTTGCCGACGTTTCGTTTACCTCGCTCCGAACTGTTCTACTCCCGGCGTTCGAGCATCTAGCAGGGACCAGCGCCGAGCGCCCTGCCGAAACCGATGCCGGCTCCTACGCTGCGGGCAACCAGGCGGTAGTCCTTCTAAAACCCCAGTTCGAGGCTGAAAAATCGGAAGTCCCGCGAGGTGGCGTGGTTACCGACCGGCTCATC
>JASLNQ010000094.1 GCA_030745955.1 Dehalococcoidia bacterium
AACGTGACCCTAATCTGTGGCGGTCGTGAGGGCCCATTTCCAGCGGGCGTAGAGCAGCGTCAGGGCGATCAGCACCAGCCAGGGTGTCGCAAATGTGGCGAACATGACGGGGATCAGCGCGGCCATGCTGGCACCGAACAGCACCAACGCGGTTTTCCGGGTGCGAGGCGATGTGGCGGCCAGCCGTTCGACAAACCGGGTGAGCAGGATACCGGCCACTGTCGCAATCGCGGCCAGCCCGCCTAGTCTCATCACGCCTGAACTGCCCTGGTCCTGGTAGGTGGGATGAAAGGCGACTACTCCCACGGTGACTCCGAAGATGATCAGCCAAGCGGTCATCAGCAGATCGCGAAAACTTGTTTTGAAGCTTGCTTTCATCGGGATGCTGGTTGAGCGACCACTACCGGATCTCCGAGGTTGATCGAGGTTTCAATTTCAGGGTGCACCGATTCGAGTCGGATGGCGAAGGTTGGCGCTGCGATCCCGTTGGCGCTAACGAGGTGGTCCATTACCTGCATGTCGCGTTCGCCACTGGCCGGGTTGGCGTGAGTTGCGAGGCAGCGTGTAACAGGCTTCACGACCTGGTACTCGCCGTCGCCAATTGTGAGACGGCCGGTCCACGAGAGTTCTTCCCAGGCCTCGACATCGTCGATCACGACATTCGCGCGGAAGCGTCGGCCATCGACGCTGGTGCCGGTGTCGGTCGTGACCTCGGATTCAAAGGCCTCAAGGGATTCCGTGCTGTAGAGGGTCACTTCGCCCGCCTCCGAGTCGTGAAACACTCCCTGTCGGCCGTCGCCGATCAGTTTCAGCGGAACTCGCTCGGGATGTCCAGCGAGCGGATTGATATCGAGCGAGGTGACGTACTCGCCGACCGCTTCGGACAGGTCACGCCGGTCTTCTTCCGAGTCGATTGACCCTTCGGCGAAGGACTCGCCATGATAGTTCAGCGACAGCCGGCGCGATTCGTCATCAAATTCCAGTTCGAGCAGGGCCAGTCCGGGGGTGTTTACGAGGGCGACGTAGTTGTGTTTCTTCTGCCATGCCCAGTTATCGGCCGGGCCTTTGTCGGCGAACCTGAAGGCCAGCACGCGATCGCCGGCGATGCGGCCGTCGACCACCCGCAACTGGCCACGTGGTTCGGGGGTGAACGACTTCACGGGGTGACGGTAGAGTTCGGTTACTTTTGGCATGGATTGTTCATTGTTTACTCGGCCCGGTTGGAGATTCCCTGGTTCAGGCCACAGATTCCCCCTCGTCCCGATCGGAGCGGAGGGATCAGCGGGCGGCACAGGAAGACTCTATCGAATTGGTCAGTGGTGAACCTGCCATTACCACGCCGTTTACAGCTGGAAAGCAACTCGGTCCTCCGGGTCGACTGATAGATGATATGGCGGCGGGGTTGATCCTTGTCGGTCCGCTCCGGTCGGGACGATGTGGCATGCCGCCTACCAGCGGCTGGTGTCGCCTTTGCGGCTGTCGAAATTGTCGAAGGAGGTGCGGAGACCGGGGTTGGCTGCGATGTAGTTTTTTGAGTCCATCACGATGTTTTCCTGCAGTTGGATCGACAGGCCGCCGTCGACCGCAAGGACCTGGCCCGTAATGAACGACGCCTCGTTCGAGCACAGGAATGCCACCGCGTTCGCGATGTCGTCTGGAATTCCAGTGCGGCGGACCGGGTAGTGGAGTTCAAAAAGCCGGAACCCGGCGTCGTTGCCGACCTCGTTCCACATTGACTCGCCGCGCTCTGTGACGATGTGGCCGGGAGCGATTGCGTTGACCGTGATCCCCAGCGGCCCGAAATCAACCGCCATTTGCCGTGTCAGTCCGATAACCGCGGCCTTCCCGGTTTCATAGATCATCGAGCGTGGTGCGGTTAGCAGGCCGTGGACCGATGACATGTTCACGATGCGGCCGACGTTTTGTGCCGGCGGCTCACCGTGCCTTCGCCCGGCACCCTCCCACGGCCCGGGATCGAACGCAGGATCGGCACCCGATTCTGCCATGGCAGGCACCGCGAACTTCGCGCCCAGGTACAGGGCGCCCACGAGGAGGTCCATCCCCTGGTGCCACGCTTCGGGTCTGACCTCGACGGCACTCCCGGCCGAGCCGAGCCCGCCGTATGCGTTCTGGACGAGCAGGTCGAGCCGACCGAACGACGAAACGGCCTTTTCGGCCATTTCAGCGGCGACCGATTTCTGTGCCACGTCACCGGCCATGAACTCGGCCTTGCCGCCAGCTTCACGAATCCGCTTTACATTGCTGGCACCGGCTTCTTCGTTTACGTCGACTACCAGGACGCTGCCGCCATCGGCAGCAATTCTTCGGGCGCAGCCGCCGCCGATCCCAAGCGCTCCGCCCGTTACGATCGCACCACGCCCATCGAATCTGCCCATTGTTTTCCCCCTGAGACCACGGTGGGGCTCAAGTAATATCGTCGCCGCTGTGAGGGGAATATTGTTCCAGAAATGGTCGCCGGGTGCCGGTTCTCGCGGTTGCCGGCAATCGAAAACCGAGCGCGCTTCGATATCGACGCCCGACGACGCGCGGCGTAACCTGCCACAAACTCGATTCACAGGAGAACTCACGTGGCGTTCGATCTAGTTATCCAGGGCGGAACGGTCGTTGACGGAACTGGCAGGCTGGGCTTCACGGCCGATGTAGGAATAACCAGCAAGCGGATTACGGCGGTAGGCGATCTGCCAGCTTCAGCGGTGGAAGGCGTGCGTGTTATCGACGCCGAGGGGCTGCATGTATCGCCGGGCTTCATCGATGTTCACTCGCACGCCGACGGTGCGTTGCTGATCGACGGTCAGCACGCAAGCGGAATTCGGCAGGGGATTACTACGGAGATCATCGCTCCCGATGGGCTGACCCTCGCCCCTCTGTCGGCTGAAAACTACCGGATGTACCGGTGGTACCTGTCGGGGATCCTGGGCCTTCCGCCTGAAGACCTCGATATGTCGTCGATAGAAGCGGCGAGGGCCAATTACCACCGCAAGACCTCCTGCAATGTAGCGACATTCGCCGGTCATGGCCCGATCCGTATCGGCGCGGCCGGTATGAATGATGTCCCGCTCACAGGCGATTTACTCGACACTGCAAAGCGGATCCTGCGGGAGTCGCTTGAGCAGGGTGCCGTTGGGTTCGCTACCGGGCTCTCCTACTACCCGAACAGCTGGTCCGACACCGACGAACTATGTGCATTGATGGAGGTCACACGCGAGTTTGGGCGGCCAATGTCGATCCACCTGCGGAACCACAACCCGGAGCGTGGGTTCGGCGGTGGAGGGGTTGCCGAGGCAATCGAGGTGGCACGCAGGACGGGCACGAAGCTTCACTTCGAGCACTACCGCACGCAGCCCGATACGGCCGGGGAGGTTGACGAAATCATGGAGCCGATCGACCGCGCCAAGGACGAGGGTGTCGACATCACTCTTGAAACGTATCCGTACCCGGTCGGATCGTCGTTCCCGCAGTCGTTCTTCCCGAGCTATTTTCACGAGGGCGGGCCCGAGGAGATGCTCAAGGTCCTGAACGACGAGGACAGGCGTGCCGAACTGATTGTGCGGATGCGGGAGGCCGGGTACGCCAGCCCGAGCGGAAACATGTGGACGCACATCGGATCCGAAGGCAACAGGCACCTGGAAGGCATGCTGTTCGACGACGTGGCTGCCGATTGGGGGGTCAGCGTCGAAGAGGCGGTCTGCCGGGTGATGGCCGAAGAGTCGCTGGCCTGCGGTTTCCGTGGCACACCACCCCTGAGCGTCAGGCCCTGGCGGCAGGTGGAGGAAGACGTAATGCAGTTGATGGCACGGCCCGACTACATGGTGGGGTCCGATTCGATACCGGTCGGCGGCATGCCGCATCCCCGTGCCTACGGCTGCTTTGTGCGGGTACTCGGTCGACTTCGCCGCCGGTACAACTATCCTGTCGAGCAGGTGGTCCAGCGGATGACTCAGAACCCGGCGGAGCGGTTCGGTCTGACCGACCGTGGTGTTATCGCCGAGGGCATGTTCGCCGACCTGGTGGTGTTCGACGCGGAGCACGTTATCGACAGATCTACTTTCGAGGACCCGGCGGTCCATCCGGAAGGCGTGCCGTGGGTGCTGGTCAATGGTGAGTTCGCGGTGGAAAACGAGGATGTTACGGGGGTTCTGGCAGGCGAGGCGATTCCGTAGAGCTTGCTGTTCGGATAGCGCTCTGCGGGGAAGAAATTGCCTCGGCTGACAGGCCTCGACTCGAAAACCCACACCTCGGGAACACCGCGCCTGGGACTATCGTACGGGTACCAGTAATACTCGTGTAATCGCTGCGTATTGAGCATGGTTGAAGCAAGGCAACCGCCGTCTCGGAGCAAGAGAAGACCGGGGCGGAGGAGACTTTTACCATGAACTTCTCACGATCCGCTATCGGAGCGGCTAGTCCGATTTCAAACCGGTTCGTCGCCGCCCTCCTGGCGACCCTTGCAGCCCTGATGATCTCGATCTTCGGATCAGGCCAGTGGGCAAGCGCCGACGCAGGGACGACTGTCCCCGGCCCCGGTCCCGAACCACCGACAGACTCAACTCTTTCCGCTCCCCGCCACGTGATGGCGAAGCCTGGTGACAAGGCCGCGGCTGTGGGCTGGATAGAGCCGGCCGGGGATGTGGCAATCAGCGGCTACGTTGTGACCGTTGACCCCTCGGGCATTATCGTCGAGACCGGCCACGACGACACGCTCGTCATAGTCGAAGGGCTTGAAAACGGCGTTGAGTACACCTTCACCGTCGTTGCGTTCAACGACGCGGGTGTTGGCGAGGTTTCCGAGCCTTCCAGTCCGGTTGTCCCCGAAGAGGGTCTTGAGCTCGACGAGGAGCAGTTAGAGCGCCTTCGAGAGCACCTGCGCAAGTTGGTCCGAAAGGCGAGACAACGACTCCATGATGCGAAGGAGCGTGCGAGCGAAAAGCTTGAGAAAACCCGGGACCGCGTTGGCGAGAAGCTTGGAAAGCAGACAGACCGCGCCGATGAGTTCGTTGAGAAGGCTATTAGCAAGACGGACGAGCATCACGCGCGACAGGTCGAGAAGGCCCATGCGTGGTTTGAGCGTCTGAAGGCGCAGATCGCGAGGAAGCTCGAACGGGCCAAGGGAACCGACCGCTACGACGAGGTGCTCGAGCGGAGTGAGGAAGTTCTCCGTGACGCAAGGGCAAAGCTGGAGGACCGCATCGAGAGGTCTGGCGCCCGGGCGGAGGCCCGAATCGAAAAGGCCGAGGAAATGGCAGAACACCGTATCGAGAAGGCGACGGAGCGGGCTGAAAACGTTGTCGAGCGCACTGAATCCCGGCTCACCAGGAGGATCGAGGAAATAAAGGACCGGTTGCACACCAGGCTGCGGCATCTCGTCCGGGCCTGGGTCGAGTGGTCGGGGAGCGATGGTGAGTTCGACTAGAAACCTGAACCACCTTCGATATTAAGGGCACACGGTCAGCCTCATTGCCAGTGCCCCAGGGCGGATGCCAGACGGTATCCGCCCGCTTTTTTTACAGCCAGCCTCCAGTGGTTGTGGTGTGGAGACGGGGGACTGGATCGGCAGGTTCGGACTTGAGTGATGTTGGCAGGGTTGGGGTTGGCGGATTCGGGGAGCATCTTCGTTTTGGCCGTTGATCCCGGATCAAGTCCGGGGTGGCAGTTTGCAGGGATGGCAGTTTGCAGGGGTGTGGGGGGATTGGGTGGTGGTGGGAAGAATACGGTGCGCGATGCGTTTGCCACCCCGGTCGGCTACTGCCCTTCGCCTGCGGGATATATGCGGTGTTCCGGCCTGAAATCGGGGATATCGATCGGTGCGCCGTTTCGTTTCACGTTCTCGATCGATATCGGGAAGATACTGCTCCATGTCACGGCGTCGTAGACGTCGATGGGCGGATCGACTTCGCCCGCGACGGCCCGCGCGAAGTCGTACATCACGAAGTAATCGCCCCCGCCGTGACCGGCCCTCACGGCCTCACCGCCAAGTTGCTTCCAGTACGGGTGTTCGTATTCGTCGCTGAAGTCCCATAGCGGCTGCCACTCGGCACCCGCCAGATCGCCATCGCCCGCGGGACGAGCCTTGTCCCGGTAACCGAAATTGTGAGGACTGACACCGGGTGAAACTCCATCGACCCAGACCAGCGGACTCTCGCCGTCAAAACGTCCCGAGATATACGCGCCCGACGTGCCCTGCAAGCTGTGCAGGGCCATATTGTGGGGCCGCGGGCTTGCCGAGTCTTTGCGCAGGCAGATCACCCGGCCCTGCTCGGTTTCGATCAGCGTAGTGGCCGAGTCGGTGAAGTCCGACCACGCGGCATCTTTTGTGTCGACGTGGCCTTCCGGCAGGACCGACCGTGCCCAGTCCTGGCGAGCGGCCGACTTCGTAACGAATGTTGTGGTCCGCACAAGACGGTCGTCCCGGTTGATGCCCAGCCACTGTGCGATCGGACCCAGCGAGTGGGTGGGGTAGCCGTTTCCGCGTGACGACTGGGTGTTCCCGCCACCGCCGCCACCCCTCCACGTCCGGGTGAGATCGGTGTTGAACATCAGGTCACGACAATCGTGGATGTAGGCGCCCTCGGCGTACGTCAGGTCACCGAACACCCCCTGCTCGGCCATATTGCGGACCATCATCGCTTCACGCCGGTAGCAGTAGTTCTCGGCCATCATGTAGGTGAGGCCAGTCTTTTCAACCGTCTCCACCAGCGCGTAGCACTCATCGAGTGTTGCGGCGGCGATTACCTCCGAGAGGACGTGCTTGCCGGCATTCAGCGCGGTCAGGGCCTGCCCGGCGTGAAGCAACATCGGGGTCGCGATGAACACGGCGTCGATCTCGGGATCCTCGACGAGGTCTTCGAAGGCGGAATAGGCCTTGAGACCGGGACGGCCTTCAGTCCATTCGGCCCGAACCCGGTCGGACGGATCGCAAACGGCCGCAAGCTCGATCTGTCCTTCCAGGCCGCCCAGAACCTGGTCGAACCGCGAACCCCTGTTGCCGCCGGCGACGGCCAATCGAACGGTCATTGTTACTCCCTGCCTGGCTTGTTTTGACTTTAGATGGCGTTCAGGACTAGCGGGTAGAAGTTTTCTCCACCGGGCCACCCCGCTGGTTGTTCCGCCGCCTGGAAACCCTGCGATTCGACGATGCTGGCAAGGGTTTCGCGGGTGTACTCGACCACGGTTTGCGAATGGCGGGTTACATCGCCCGACCCGGTATCGATGACGTACCAGCGCTTTACGGCCATTTGCGCGTCGTCGTGCCAGAAACCTTCTTCAAGCAGCAGGTGTGGCCGGTCGCTGAACAGGCCGTCGGTGGCGGCCGACCAGGTGGGGGGTGTCTCGAAGTTGGCCTGGATGACACCCGGTTCGTGGGGTTCCAGCAGGAGGGTCCCGCCATCGTTCAGGGCCCGTCTCGCTTTGCCAACGATCCTGTTCAGGTCGTCGACGCTGAATACGTTCATCTCGCCAAACAACAGCATGGCGAGGTCGAATCCTGTGCCGTACCGGGCTTTCCGGACATCGGCGTGGACGAACTCACAGGCGAGTGACTCGGATGCGGATGTCGACTTCGCCCATTCGACCGAGGCCGGAGAGAAGTCGATCCCAAGTGTTGTGTGCCCCCGTCGTGCGAGCTCATGTGAGTGCAGGCCCGGCCCGCATGCGAGGTCGAGGATGCGGGTGCCCGAGTTGGCCTGTTCGCCCAGCAAGCCCTCGATGTAATCGACCTGTTTGTGAACGATCTCGGTCCGTCGACTGGCCGCGTCGTGGTCCTGCGACAGGTGTTCTTTGAGCATCCGGCAGCTGAAATCGGGGTCGTCCCAGGGGATTTTTTCGCCTTCAGCCCATGTTGCGGGCGGGATCGGACGGCCGACGATGTCTGAAATATCCATAACTCGCAATATAGCCGTGAAAAAGGTGATATCAACCTTTGCGGGGACGGGAAACCAGCGATGGCGCCAGTGCGGTTTCGCGCTAAT
>JASLNQ010000095.1 GCA_030745955.1 Dehalococcoidia bacterium
ACCGAAGTGGAGGGATCTCGATGGGTTCAGTTATCGATAAAGTTCAGGGTGTTCGCTGCTTCGCGACACCGCCCCGGGTCCCTCAACTCCGCGGACTTCGCTCGGGACGCGGTGGGGCGTCGATCCAAGCCTGGTAGCCGCCAGCGGAACTGCGGCTAGACGATGCCTAGCTGGCGGACCCTGGCGACTGCCTGGGTACGGTTGTGGACATCGAGTTTGCGATAGGTCCGGTTGATGTGAGTCTTGATGGTGCTCACTGAAACGACCAGGTGCTCAGCGATTTCCTGGTTGGTCATTCCCGCTGTTATGAGGCGGAGGACCTCAACCTCCCGTTCCGACAGCGGTTCGGCCAGGCCGGTGATGGCGGCAGCCGGAAAATCGGCGGAGGCGGGCTGGGCCGGTGTCTCGAAGGCGTTCAGTAACCGCCGGGTGTAGTCACCGCCGATGCCACCGGCAGCCGCGTGCTGAAGGAGGCTGCGCATTGGTTCGCCCTCGTCAACAAACGTTCGCTGGTAGCCCTGCGGTCCGGCCATGGTCAGTGCACGTTCCAGCGGGGCGAGACCTGCGGGGATGTCGTTCTGCGCCTCACACGCCAGCGCCTGTTGCACCAGGATTTCGATGACGCTCCCAGTCCGTTCAAACTTTTCGGCAGCCTCCAGGAGGCGAGCCAGGAGTCCAGCGGCATCATGGATCAGGCCACTTGCCTGCTCGGTGTCAGGGTCGCTCTTGTATCGGGCGATAAGTACTCTCGCCAGCGTGATGTGCTCGAATTCCTGCGGATAGCTGATCTCGTCATCTGCCGAAAAGCCTTGCTCGCGTACCCAGTCCATGGCCTCGGTCAGCCTGCCCTGTGCTACCAGTACTTTCGCCTTCAATGCGGATACCGGGCGCAGGTTCGGAGTAGCAGACTTGACGAACCTGCGTTCGGCTTCAAGCAGCATGTCGAAAGCACCTTCGAGATCACGTTCAGCCTGCTTGATCCTGGCCTGTGCGATGTAGCGACGGTGGTGGTTTTCAGGTATTGCGGCGAGTTCACCCAGTTCTTCGCTCTTCGACAGGCTCTGCCGGGCTGCCTCCATATCGCCATGTTCGTACTGCAATTCGCTCAGTCCCACGAACAGGTCGGGCGTTCCCAGGTACACAGGCTCGCCGTGGTCTATGGAGATCTTTATAGACCACTCGTACACCCTTTCGGCCTCGCGGAGACGCCCCTATGCCACCCTGATGTTGGCCAGGACATACTCGCCGCTAACCTCGATATCAGTGTCCCCGACCATTCGCAGGGTAGCTATCCCATCGGTAAACGCCCCATGGGCCGCCTCGAGATCGCCGTTTGTCCAGTACGAGATACCCGAAAACGCGGTTGCGGCCCCGCGCCAGAAATAGTCGTCCTCTTGCAGGTGATCAAGTGCCTGCCGGGCGTAGTTCAGGGTGCCTGCTGTATCGCCGAGGGCCCCGGCCTGGAAGGCCCGGACAACGGCTATCGATCCCGGGAGTGACCGGAAAGCCTTCTCGTCCACAATCACGATTTCGGGTGTTGAGTCACCCGATCGCCCGCCCGCGTCCACCGGGATGTCCAGCAATCGCTCTGCGTCCCTGAGGAGGTCCTCGGCAACGTCAAGGCTGATGTAATTCAGCGCGATAAAGGCGTAGTAAACGGTCAGCACGGGCCGGGCGCGGAGCACATCTTCAGGCAGCTGTTTAAACCACTCGATCAGCGTGGGCTCCTCGCACCTGCTTACCATCGCCATCGTTTCCAGCTCCATAACGGCCGCAGCACGGTCGAAGTCCCCGCCGGCGAGGGCATGGCGGACTACGTCGGCAGGTAGACCGTTGGTGGCGTACCAGTCACCCGCCTGCCGATGCAGGGCTGAGAGGCTGCCGGGGTGTTCTTCCCTCAGGCGCGAGAAGAGCACTTCTCCGAACAGGTGGTGATAGCGGTACCACTGGCGGTTGCCGTCGAGCGGGACGAGGAACAGGTTGCCCCGTTCGAGGGTTTCCAGCATCTGTTTTCCGTCCTGCTGTCCGGTGACGTTGTCGCACAGGGGGCCGCTCAAGCGGTCGAGGACAGAGGTCTGGAGCAAGAAGCTGCGGATACGTTCAGGTTGACGCTGCAGGACTTCTTCGACGAGATAGTCAACGATGTACCGGTCGTCTCCGGTGAAGGCGCTGATGAATCCGGAGACGTCGTCCCGACCCTGCATCGAGAGCGCCGCCAGCTGGAGTCCTGCGATCCAGCCTTCGGTCCGTGTCTCAAGGGCTGCCATGTGTTCTGGTGACAGCTCGAGGTCCATAACGTCACTGAGGAAATCGGCTGCCTCGTCAGCGGTGAAGCGCAGGTCGGGTGCCCGCAGTTCAACCGATTCACCACGCCCGCGGAGGCGAATCAACGGCAGGGGCGGGTCGGAGCGGCTGGCGATGACGAGATGCATCTGCGGCGGCATGTGCTCGAGGAGAAAGGCGGTTGCGCTGTGAACAGGTGGGGCGTCGATGACATGGAAGTCGTCGAGGATCAGCGCGAAGTCGTCTTCGATCGCATTGATTTCGTTGATCAGGGTCGTCAGGACCAGCTCTACGGGTGGCGTCGGTGACGAATGCAGCTGGGAGAGGGCGCGTGCGCCCACACCGTCGCGGACGGTCTGCAGTGCGGCGATGAAGTAGGCCCAAAACAGCGAGGGATCGTTATCGCCCGGATCGAGCGAGACCCATGCTGCGGGCCGTTGGTTGGCCGACGCCGCCAGCCACTCTGCGAGCAGGGTGCTTTTGCCAAAACCTGCTGGTGCGGAGACGAGGGTCAGCTTGCGATTGGCCCCTTGCCCCAGGCGTTCGATCAGTCTCGGGCGTGACACCAGGCCGGGACGCCACCGCGGGGCGTAGAGCTTGGTTTCAAGCAGCGGGCTTGCTGTGACTGTTTGTGCTGGCGATTCGACCATGTGCGAATTATGCACTCTCGCATTTCTCTGCGGTCGGGGTGTCGTGATCCCGATAAGGGAACTAGAATACCGGCACCGGGGGAATTCGACGAGTTGCGCAGCCAGGTGGAACGTTGCCCCATGCTGCCGTGGCGTTGCTAAACCGTGGATCGAGACTTGTCCACCTGTCCCGGTTGTCCAGCTACAAATGAGCCTCCCCCGGAACCTGATGCAAACCAGTTCATGCCATAAACAAACCATCACCTGTAGCGCGGTACGAGCGAACGTCCATGTAACTTCGGGGTCATGGAATTCACAGTAATCAATGCTGATGTTGCCCGGCAGGCCGGGCAGGTTTTCACAGACAAATATCAGCTCCGCAAGGCGTCGGAGGACACCCTGAATGCCGACCTGGCGAATCCTGATCTTAACAACACCGAGCAGGTTTCGCGCCTGGTTGTCGAATGGGCAGGTGATGGTGCCTCGGTCGCCGCGCACCAGGACGGCGTGCTGCGGGGGTTCATGGTGGGCCGGTTCATCGAGTTCTTGCACGCCTGCAGAGCTTTCTACGTTCCGGAGTGGGGTCTTGGCGTCAACGCCGACAATCCCCAGCGGCTGATTGGTCAGATGTACGCATGGCTGACCCGTAGTGGACAGCTTGATGGTTCGACCCTGCACGCGCTAACCGTGTTTTCGGCAGATCGCGACATCACCGATTTTCAGACCGCCAATGTCGAGGGCGCAGGGTTCTGGCTGGGATCCGGATTCAGGCCCGTCCTGACGACACTGGCGCGAAGGATCAGCGGGTAGCGCCGGAAGAATCGTCGCAGTCGATTACAATCACGGATGACCGATTACTGCGAAGCCCGCAGTGCGTCCGGCCCAACCGAGACGTACAACTCGAAATCACGCCCGAGGGCCAGGAAACACCCCATGACAATCGAGAGCAGAGTGCAACCAATCCCGACCACCAGGCTGGGCAATATCGATTTTCCGCGGCTTGTCATGGGCCTGCACCCGTACGACGGCGTTTCGTACCAGGACACCGAGCGGGACGCGGAAAACCTGGAGGCTTTCGGGCGGGTGAGCCCGGTCGCCGATGTGCTGCGGCATGCGGTTGAAAATTTCGGCTTCAGCGTCACCCAGGTCGACCACATGATCCCGGAGCTGAACCGGCTCCACCTACAGGCCATCTGGGAAACCGAACGCCTGCTGAATACCGAGATCGGCCTGCTCGCTTATATCCTCATCCCGATCTCAATGAACGGCGAAGTCGTCTCGTACACCGAGCGGGCGCACTCCACGCTGTACGGTTATGACCTTGCCGCCGTCGGTGAGGAGGCGTACCTGGCGCAGGTGGCCAAGGACGAGATACTCCGGTACACGGTTGGGGGCGATCTCAAGAACCTGGTTACCCCGAAGACCGTTGAGCCGTACAGCCGGACCGAAGCCGAGAATTTTTCCATTGACTACTCGGTACTCGAGCAGTACCTGGGGTTCTTCGCCGGGTGCAATATCCTTGTGGCCGATCCGGGAGCTGAGATCGATCTGCTCGCAGCGGTCGGGCGGTTCGACCTGGTACGCGAGTACATGGCCTTCCTGCGCACCCGCTTCGACACCATAATCAGCAGTGTCCACCACGCCGGGATCACGATCCCGCTGCTCGAAGAAAACAACATCGATGTTGACGGCTATATCGTCCCGGTCAACCAGCCGGGTATGTACATGTTCCCGACGCAGGAGAGGGTGATCGATGCGGTCCGCCAGACCAGCAAACCGGTGATCTGCATTAAGCCCATGGCCGGTGGACGTTATCTTGGGGCGAAGGCCTTCGAGTTCGTGCTGAACGAGGTCGGGGTCGACTCGTGCATGTTCGGGATGGGCAGTATCGAGCAGGTAACCGAAACCGCGACCGCCGCCCGATCAGTGCTGGGACTTACGAGTCAGTAATCCGGGATGCGGACGCGAGATTCATCTGGGCATTTGACGGTACGGATGGTGAGATCAGCAGTCTTCCGTGCGCCGGTCAGAAGGTGCCTATGCCTGCTGGCCGGGAGCGAGCCGGTACGTCCGGACCGCGGTGTCTCTGAACAGGGCCGCACGCTCTGCCGGTGAAAAGTCTCTGGCGATGCGTTTGAAGGTGTTCCACAGCACCGTGTACGAAACCGACACCTTATCGACCGGGAAGTTGCTTTCGAACATGCATCGGTTCACCCCGAGCGATTCGATGCAGTGGTTGTAGTAGGGAGCCATTACCTCTGCCAGCTCTTTCGAGGTTGCCGGTGTGTCACGCTCGTGCCATTCGAAACCGCCGATGGGCATTCCGAATCCACCCAGCTTGATGACGACGTTCGGGCAGGTGGCAAGTTCGGTGATGCCTTTCTTCCAGACCTGGACCACTTCCTCCCGCCTCCCGGCGTATGGTCCGATTCCGAGCGGTCCGGCGATATGGTCGAGGATAATCGGCACGTTCGGAAAGGCCCTCGCAAGGTCTACCAGTTCGAGCAGTTGCGTGTGGAAAAGCCATGCGTCGAAGCTGAGCCCAAGTTTTTCTAGCGAACTGAAGCCCATCCGGAATTTTGGGTCACCCAGCAGGCCCCGTGGTGGGTTCTTGTAGGAACCGATATCGGGGCTCTCATCCCAGCAGGAGGATTGACGAATCCCGCGGAACCGGTTTCGGCTGGTTTCGATGTGCGACTCGAGCACTTCGGTGACCCTGTCGCCCAGTGTGAGATCGGCGTAGCCGACAATTCCGGCAGCTACTTTTGTATCGCCATAATTACCGCTCGCACTTTGTGCGGCGATGCCGTTTACGAACTCCGTTTCGCCTACCGGGCGCGTGTTTTCGGGACCCTCTTTCCTGTACATCGAGCTGCACTCAACGAAGACGGTTTCAGTGATCCGGTGACCGCCGCCTATGTCTTCCAGCAACTCATCGAGCATGTAACGGGAGTCGGGGCGGTCCCAGAGATGATGATGCGGGTCGCAGATCGGCAGGTCGGGGTCGATCGGATCTTCTGTTGTCTGTGCCAGCCAGGCTGCACGTTCGCTCGTCATGTTTTTCCCATCTACCGGGGTTGAATCTCTGCGCCCGGGGCTTCACTCACGCCTTCAGAATCTCCCGCTGCGCCAGCACACGTTCCAGTAGCGGTTGCATGCCCAGCTCGGTAGCGATGGCGATGGCTTCGTCCTGGAATTCGGTGACTTTGTCGCTGTCACCGGGGTCGTCGCGCTCAAGGAGGAACTCGGCGAATTCAGCGCAGCACCAAGCTTGCTCAACCGTAAATCCATTGGAACGGCAAAAATCTATGGCGTGCTGATAATGCCTGTTCGCGAACTCCGGTTCACCAATCTTCCATGCCAAGTAACCGAGGTTACGGTCGCAAACCTCTCGTCCATGATAGTTGAACCACCCTGAACTGGGCGTGAGATCACCGTACAGGACCCTTGCTCCTGTCAAGTCTCCGTCCCACACCATCTTGATCGCTGCATTCCGCATATATGACATTCGTGGGGCGAGTTCCAATTTGAGATTCTGATAATTCTCTTCCTGAGCCTCAACGAAGCCACTCATGTCGAGGTCTAGACCAAGGCCTCGAACAACCTGAAGTCGCCCAGAACCGGTCTCGAGAACCCCACCAGTTGCGATTGCTTCCAACAGTGCCAATGTGGCCAAAGCCTGATCCTCATGTCCCCTCTGGCATTCGGCATATAGTCTTGGCATCAGAAGTCGCCATTCGACAGAATCTAGAGCGACCGGGTGATCGGTCAACTCATCAAGTCTTGCCCAGTCCCCACGCTGACCAGCGCAGAGCATCAAGTTGCCCAACGACCACTCTGTTAACACCCGATCACGTAGTTGCTCGGCAACAAAGAGTGACTTCGAGTAAGTTGCCTCGGCTTCGTTCAGTTGTCCGGCGGTCAAGTACGTGTGACCGATAACCTCCAACGCCGAATGGCGAGCGGATGGGTTATCGACGAGGTCCAAGACCTCGTTTGCACGTTTCAGCCGTCGCATTGCTTCTTCGGGACGCCACTGAAGGAAATCGATCCCGAGGTATGCGTCGTATGCTGACAGTTCTATCTCAGCATCACCCAATTCAACCCCTATCTTGCGAGCAAGTTCGGTGGCCTCGTCAGCACGAACTACATCGCCCTCGTCCATGCTTGCGAACCTTCCCAGACGAGCAAACAGTCGGCCTGCGTTCTTGGTTCCTGACTCAACCAGTTCGATAGCCCGCTCGAGAAGATCAACCATCCCCTTGGTGCCATGAGTGGGGGGGGAAATAAGAGAGTGCGACATTGACAGCTTCCGCCTGATTGCCAACCTCAAGATGAAGATCGAAAGCCGTTTGCATGCTGTCGAGTGCGAGTCGTAACTCCGAACGACTCGATGTAGCCGCTTGTGCGTGTGCCAAGCCAGCGTATATTCGCGCCCGGAGTTCCGTGGGCTCACTGCCAGATAGCGCAGCGAGGGCACGCTCGAAGTTATGAAGCGCCTCTTCGTGACCGAAGGCGTCAAGAGCCGACTCTCCCGTGTACAACGAGTAGTGAACCAACCTCTCAGTCCCAAGCACCACTTCAGCCTCGGCAAAGTGTTCTACCAGTTCGGCAGCATGTACGTTCGCCTCATCCCCGTAATGCTTCTCCAACGCCTCAGCTATCCGGGCGTGCATGCGGACAGTCCGGTTGGCAGAAAGCTCAGCAGTTAGCGTCTCTTGCATCGAGGCGTGAGTGAACTGGTACAAGCCGATCTCGTCGGGTATTTCCTCGACGATCCGGGCTGAAAGTGACTCATCGAGCACATCAAGAAGCTGTCCTTCAGTGGTGTCTTCAACAAGTTGTTTCAAGACATCAAATCTGAACTGCCTCCCTATCACGGCCGCAATCGTCAGCACCTCGTTACAGCGCTCAGATA
>JASLNQ010000096.1:0-3668 GCA_030745955.1 Dehalococcoidia bacterium
CAACCTCGACATCCAGCAACAGCGGCACAACACGTCCCGCGCCCCACATCACAACGGTCACCAGTCCCGCCAGGAACACCAGCGCCGTCGCCTTCGAAATGAGGACATGGGTGCGGCTCTTCGGGTTACCCAGCAGCAGCCCCAGGGTCCCGTTTCGCTCCTCACCGGCGATCGAGGCCGAACCCGCCAGCATCGCGAGAACCGCCAGCACCAGCGCCCCGTAAAGGCCATAGATCGCCCCGTAGGCGAGACTGCCAACACCGGCCCCTTCGGGGATGTTCATCATCGAGCGCACGGCCTCGGGGAAGTCGTCGTAAAAAGCGAGGTCGATGTCCCGGTAGACCGCCATACCGAACAGGAAGAAGGCGGCCATGGTCACCGACCCGATCGTCATTCCCCTCCATCGGTCCTGCAATGCCCTGGTGAAAACGTTCGCAAGCATCAGGTAGTCGCCTCTTCCTCGTCGCGGTAGTAAGTGAGGAAAATATCCTCGAGGTCGGCCTCCTCGGTGGTGATGTCGACCACGTCGTTATGGTCCATCGCCGCCTTCAGCAAAACATCCATCGTCCCTTCGTAGGAAAGCACCGCCCGGCGCTCTTCGATCGTCACGTCCCGCACGCCGGGAATCGCTTCGAAAATGGTCGCCTCCGGGGATGAGCTGAACTCGAACTCCACCCGGCGAATAGCCTTCGAACGCAGGCTGTGCACGGCCTCGACCGCGATCAGCCTGCCGTGGCGGATGATTCCCACACGGTCGGCGACCCGCTGGACCTCCGACAGCGTGTGGCTCGAGAGAAACACGGTGCAGCCCCCGGCAACCAGTTCCCGCAAAATGGCCTGGAACTCATGCTGCACAAGGGGATCGAGACCGGAGCTCGGCTCGTCCATGATCAGCACCTCAGGCCGGTTCATGAACGCCTGGATCAACCCCACCTTCTGCCGGTTCCCCGACGACAGGTTGCCCACTTTTGGTGACAGGTCGGCGTTCAGCCGCTCCGCGAGACCGTCGACATACGACCAGTCGACGCCGCCCCGGAGGTTGGCGAAATACGTGATCGTGTCCCGCCCGGTCAGGCCCGGGTACATCGCCAGATCGCCCGGCACGTAACCGATATGGCGACGTATCTCGACCGACTTCTCGTGGGTGTCCAGGCCGAGGATCGTGGCCCGCCCGGCAGTCGGGCGGATCTCGTCGAGCAGGGTCCGTATCGTGGTCGTCTTGCCGGCGCCGTTCGGACCGAGGAACCCGAACACCTCACCCCTGCCGACATCGAGGTCGAGGTCGACCAACGCCTGGACATCACCGTAGTGCTTGGTCAGGCCTTCAGTATGAATCGAGCTTTCCGTTGTCATGTGTTTCCTGCACTCACAGCCATTGATTGCGCCCCGGGTCAACCCGTGGAGGCTGGTGGTCCAGGCTTATCCTCGCCGGAAATACCGGCAACCCTGGCTTGCAGTTCGGCGGCGACGGACTCGGAGACGATTCCGTTGCCCAGAATTTCGTAAACAGAGCCCAGGTACTCAGCTAGCGCCGGATCCGGGCTATTGTCGATGTCGGCAAGGTCGACTCCCAGCAGCCGGTTCATGTGCCGGTGCATTACCAGGGCCCCCAGCGACCACATCGAAAACACGACGGCGCGGGCCTTCGGGTAAGCCGTCGGACGCAGCGTGCCTGCCTCCACGCCCTGTTGCATGTAGTCTTCGGCGTCGGCGACCAGGTCGTCTACCAGCTTCGCAACTCCCGGTGAGTCGTCTACCAGCACGCGGGCCATGTATCCGGCCAACGGCTTGATCTTGCTCGTCCGAATAGCGGCCATGACATCGAAATTGCCACCGGCCATGATCGTTTCTTGCTTTTGCTGCCGGATAACTGAGGCGATATACGTGTCGCAGGCCGATCGTAGGCCGTCCATCGACCCAAAGTGGTGGATCACTAGCCCGGGTGAAACACCCGCGGCCTCCGCCACCCTCCGCGCCGTGGTCCCGGCAATCCCGTTCTCGGCGAAACAGTCGATCGCGGCATCCCGGATACGTGCCTTCGTGGTCCGGTCGTCGGTCAACGCCCCGTCATCTGGCTCCGTAGTGATTGAACTCATGTTTAATATACTATACATCTGTTCAACAACCGTCAATAAAAAACCACCCAAAATCCAAGCCACCAGATTTCCCGACCGGAGTGGAGGGACCTCGGTGGACAGCCCTTCGCAAAGCAGGAGTACACCTAAAAATGCCATCCTGGAGCACTCGAAGGACGGCACGCCCCCGCCACCACCCTCCCCCGTAAACCGCCGCACCCACACCGACCTATCACACCCACCCCTCAACGCCACCCATCCCACCCTTTATGATGGGATGCAGCCATGCTTACCAACCCCTGGGCTCGAAGCTACGAAAAAGACGACCACGTCGCGCTTGACCGCGTCCGTGAATGGGCTGGCAACAAGCTCGGCGGCCAGGTCGACTACGGTTTCGGCTACGGAACATGGGTGTTCATCGGCGACGAAACGGTCATCAAGATCGATCCCGAAGTAGGGCGACCCGAACGCTTCAGCCACGAGTTGGCCGTCAGTGACATGACGATCCCCGGCATTGCGACACCCCGTGTGCTGGAAACTGGAACGCTTGAGGGCAGGGCATGGGTCATCCTCAATCGCATCGAGGGATCGATCGCCTACGACCTGTGGCCGGACATGGGCAGCGAAGCACGGGTAAAGCTGACCACCCGGCTCGCCGAGGCGGTGTACCACATGCAACAGTTCAAGCCCGACGTATCGATGCTTCACGCCGAAACCGAAGACTGGCCCCGGCATGTCAGACTTGCCTTCAACCGGGCGCTACGGGCTGTCGATGCCATTGCGCCCGGGCGTGTCCTCACCCAGTCGCAGGGCGCCTTCGCACAGTGGGCGGAAGCGCTCGATGAACGCCCACGGGTCATGTGTCACGGCGACCTGTGGTTCGGTAACCTGCTGGTCGACGACGATGGGGGATTGACCGGGATTCTTGACTTCGACCGCATCGCCCTGGCACCACCCGATTACGAACTCGACATGCTGCTCAGGTTCTGGCGATACCCGTGGAACTTCGTTCCCGAACAGCTCGAATCGACATACGATGAGCCGCTCGATCTCGAACTGCTCAACCCGTTCGTCGAGCTGTGCCGTGGCGACCTCGACGACCGGGCGCTGTCGTCACGCCTGAGCGCGCTCGAACTCATCTACCGGCTCAACCTGGTAAAACGCTTCGGCTGGAGCGAACAGCACGCCGAGATGTTCGAACTCGTCCTCTCCGGCGACTGGGCCGAAGGCCTGGTCTAGTCGCGGATTTGTGTCTGGAAAACGCCGATCATCAGCACTGATGTCGCTACCCCAGGGCACCCACCGTTAATGCCATCCTGAGGCACTCGAAGGACGGCACGTACGGTGTCCCCGCATAGGCACGCGCAGCACCACCGCCACAGGCCGACCTGCGGCAAACGGCAAAGCTATACGAACCCGGCTAGTCGGCGACGTTCGCAGTCGGGCGGGCGTCGAGGAGGTCGATGCCACCGCGAACCTGTCCCAGCGTATCGGCGATTCGCTCTTCCAGCGTAAACAGCACCTCTCGGGCGTAGTTATCCGCACCCTTGCGCCGCTGATCGGCCTGCGCCTCCGCCTCGTTCAAGATACCGT
>JASLNQ010000096.1:3678-7828 GCA_030745955.1 Dehalococcoidia bacterium
ATCAATCAAGTTGGCGGCCCGCTTCTCAGCATCGGCCCCGATCTCGGCTGCCTGCTCATTCGCCACACGGATGATCTCAGTCTCCTGCACCATCCTGTGGGCCTCTTCGCGAGAGGCTGTCAGCAGCGTGTTCGACTGCTCCTCGGCCAGCTGGCGGATCGTCGTTGCTTCCTCGTCGGCGTAGGCGCGGACCCTGCGGGCTTCCAGTTCGGCCTGCTTGATGATCGCTTCCTGCTGCCTGACGATTCCCTCGGCCTCGTTGATCTGCGCCGGCATGTCATCCTTCATACCGTTGATGATCTTCGTGATCTTTGTCAGGTTTACCAGCGTTCGGGCCGTACCGGGTACTCGGCCTTTGGCGATCATCGCCTCAAGGTCTTCGAGTTGTGACATCAGTGTCATTGGTGCCTCCATGCGTGTCGGCTAGCTACTTTTGTTTTCTTCGAGCCTCTCAACCAGAGGCCCCCATACGTTCCGCGGGACAAGGTCCGACACATCTGCGCCGAGTGCCGCTATTTCCTTCACACGCGATGAACTCAGGATCTGGAATTCCAGGGCGCTGAACAGGCAAATCGTCTCCACGTCTTCAGCCATCCTGCGGTTCATAAGTGCCATTTCGCTCTCGTACTCAAAATCGCTCGTAATGCGGAGACCACGGATGATCACGCTTGCGCCGACCTCGCGGGCAAAGTTCACCGTCAGGCCCGAGTAAGGTCTCACCGATACGTTTGGCAAATCTGCCACCGCCTCGGCGAACATCGCGATCCGTTCGTCCAACGAAAACATCGTGTACTTCGCCGAGACCTCCACCACGGCGACCGTCAGGTGCTCGACGGTCTTCGCGGCCCGTACGACAACGTCGACATGACCCTCAGTCACCGGGTCGAACGTGCCGGGATAGATCGCCTTTGCCATCTACACACCCTCCGGCCCGGGCGCCGGTGCCGTATCCCGGTCCTGCGCCCGGTAAACCGATACCGCGCTATCCCCGTAGATCCGGTGGGTCGATAGCGTCAGGCCGGGCAACGTGTCCGGCAGCTTCGTCGTCTTCGAATGCTCAAGAAACGCGACCGCACCCGCCGCAATCAGCCCCGCGTCATCGATGCGGGTGAAAAGCTCGTCGAACTCGTTCAGGTCATATGGTGGATCGGCAAAAATCAGGTCGAACTCACCCTTCAGCCAGCCGACCGCCTGTAGCGCATTGCCCCTGTGAACTGTTCCTTGCATTGCCAACCTGTGTCGTTCCAGTGTCTTTTTTATGTCGTCGCACCGGCGCGAATTCTGCTCTACGAACACCGCGCTATCGGCGCCGCGCTGCAGGGCCTCGACCCCGAGCGCACCGGTCCCGGCATAGATGTCGAGTACGCGGAGCCCGTCTGGGCCCGCGGGACCGAGCATCGAGAAAATCGCTGACCGGACCCTTGATGTCGTCGGGCGGAGAGAACTCCCCCCGGGAGTCCGTTTGAAATCTGACGACCCTCTGCGCCTGCCGCTCATCGCGTCTTCGACCCGCACCGGCTGCCCTCGATGATCCCTGGGTGAAAACCGATTATTCACAGGAGGCCGGGTTGAGAACCATCGTGGCGCAATACAGGTTTTGAGCGATTTACACGGAACCGAAGTTCGCAGGCTACTGCTGAATAGGGTCCCCCGCTCCCTTAGAATGAACCGGCACACCAGTGGGGCGTAACTCCTGCCCCGGCGTGCGGGCGCGACTTCAAAAGCCAGGGACTTTTTTGTAGCGCCGGTGAATTGGCCCTGGACCCGGACGATATGACGCCAGAAAATCAGCAAGAAAAACCAGGACAGCAAATCGGCGAGCGAAAGCTGATCGACGACCGCCTCGCCAAGACGGCCCGGCTCAGGGCGCAGGGAATCGACCCGTACCCGCCGCGGTTCGACCGCACGCACACGACACTGGAAGCGGTGAAGCTGTTTGAAGACACCGAAGCCGCACTCGGCCCGGATCCCGCCTGCGAACACCCGCATACCGACACAATCCGTGTGGCCGGCCGCGTGATGGCCCGGCGCGGGCAGGGAAAGGCGTCGTTCATCGACCTGAAAGACGGTCATGGCCCGATACAGGTGTTCGCCCGGCAGAACACCATGGGCGACGCAGCCTACGCACTCCTCGACCTGCTCGACATCGGCGACATCATCGGGGTTGAGGGCGCAGTGATCCGGACCCGGCGCGGCGAGATCAGCATCGAAGCGACCGCTATCACCGTGCTCACAAAATCGATGCGGCCGCTGCCCGACAAATGGGGCGGTCTCCAGGACCAGGAAGTGCGCTTCCGCCAGCGTTACCTCGACCTGATCTCAAACGAAAAGGCCATGAAAAACGCCCTGTTGCGCCCGAATGTCGTCCGGGCCATGCGCGACTTCATGCACGGCCGCGGCTTCGTCGAAGTCGAAACGCCCATCCTGGTCCCGGTCGCCGCCGGTGCGCAGGCAACCCCCTTCGAAACGCACCACAACCAGCTCGACCGCGACCTGTACCTGCGGATCGCCACCGAGCTCTATTTGAAGAAGCTGATCGTCGGTGGGATCGAGCGGGTCTTCGAGATAGGCCGGCTCTTCCGCAACGAGGGGCTCGACCACGACCACAACCCCGAGTTCACCACCATCGAGAGTTACCAGGCCTACGCCGACTATGACGACGTGATGGAGATGGTCGAGAACATGGTCGCCCACATCGCGCTCGAAACGACGGGCTCGATGATCTTGCCGGCGCTTGAGAGCGGTCGGCCCGAAATCGACCTCACCCCCCCCTGGCCCCGGCTCGACCTGCGCACCGAGATCAAAAAACGCACCGGCATCGATTTCGCCGAATGCCCCGACGTCGAATCGCTTTCGCAGGCGATGCAGGAAGGCGGAATCTACGTCGAGGAAGGCTCAGCGTGGGGAAGGCTCCTCGACAAGGTCATCTCGTCAGAAGTCGAACCAAACCTAGTTCAACCCCACTTTCTGGTCGACTACCCGGTCGAGATGTCACCACTCGCCAAACGCAAACCCGGCTCCGACGGAATCGTCGAGCGGTTCGAGGCGTTTGTCGCCGGCTCAGAGCTGGCGAACGCCTTCACCGAGCTCAACGACCCTGTCGACCAGCGGGCGCGCTTCGAGCAGCAGGAGCGGATGCGGAGCGAGTTCGACGATGTCGAGGCCGACCGGCTCGACGAGGACTTCCTCATCGCGATCGAGCACGGAATGCCCCCCACCGGCGGCCTGGGGCTCGGTATCGACCGCCTCACTATGCTGATCGCGGGCGAAGAGTCGATTCGCGAAATCCTGCTATTTCCGGCGAGGCGCGGTCCGAAATATCAGGTGGGTACCCCGGTGGGAATTCGAAATCTTAGTCATAGGCCGGAACTTCGAGGAAAACTAGGGAAAATTATTGAGGCCGAGATGGTGAGACGAACGCCTGTATATAGGATCAGGATGGAATCACGCCTACCTGATGGATCTGATGAGGTAAAGGACATGTATGAGCGTGACTTTGTTCCTATCACGAATCGAGGCCAGATATTGATGAATTCGCGGGTCATCGTCAATGAACATGCGAGTAACGGCTGGACTCGAGGATGGTTAGGCCGTGTGAGTGATATTCAACAACTGCCGCACACACTAACTTTTTCGGTGATAGCGGACAGCAATATCCCGGGTTTGACGGAGCAGGTTCATGATTTGCTACCGGCTCATATCAACCTAATTGGAAGAACCTAGATGCTTTCACTGGAACAGATCGTTAGAGATCCCGACAAATTCCGGACCGCCCTGGTCCGCCGCGGCGAAAACCCGCCGATCGACAGGATTCTCGAACTCGATTCGCGCCGGAGGGAGCTGATCCAGCAGGCCGACTCCGGCCGTGCCCGCCGCAACGCCGTCAGCAGGGCGATCGGCGACGAACAACGCAAGCCAACACCCGAAGAAATCGCCGAAATGCGAGAGACCGGCGATCAGATCAAGGCCATTGAAGCCGATCTCGACGACGTGCAAACCGAACTGCACACGATCCTGCTGCCCCTGCCGAACCTCCCGCTCGACGATGTGCCCGACGGCCTCAGCGAGGAGTCGAACGAAGTCCTCCGCACCTCCGATGGCGACACGCCAACGCACGGCAACGCCCACTGGGACCTCGCACCCGCACTCG
>JASLNQ010000097.1 GCA_030745955.1 Dehalococcoidia bacterium
CCGACGAAGGAGTGATGCCTTGCCCTGGAAAGAAACCGATCCGTTGCGTGAACAGCGGAAATTCGTTACAGCGTGGTTGGGAGAAGCCTTTACACCGTTTACGGAGCTGTGCCGGCGCTTCGGTATCAGCCGCAAGAGTGGCTACAAGCGAATATCGAGGTTCAAAGAGCTGGGGCTGGAAGGCGTTGGCGACCTGTCCCGCACCCCCCTGACTCACCCCAACGAAACACCGGCTGCAATGGTAGAAATGCTGGTCAGGGCCAAGCGCAAACACCTGACATACGGGCCACGCAAACTTCTCGTGATGCTCGGTGCGGCCCACCCTGAACTCGCCCTCCCCGCCGCCAGCACGGCCAGCAAGATCCTGAAGGAACACGGCCTCGTTGTCCGTCGCCGCACGAACCGCAGGTCTGCACCCTGGGCAGGGCCGTTTTCGGATTCCCAGGCACCCAACGACACCTGGTGCGCAGACTTCAAGGGATGGTTCCGTACCGGCGACGGAGTCCGTAGCAACCCGCTCACGATCTCCGACTTTGCCAGCCGATACCTCATCGCATGCACCGGCCTCAGGAGACCGAACTACGAACAGGCACGCCCTGTTTTCGAACTGGTTTTCCGGGAGTTCGGGCTCCCGCATGCCATGCGCACCGATAACGGACCGCCGTTCTCATCGGCCTCCCTCGGCGGGCTGACCAAACTCTCGGCCTGGTGGATCAAGCTGGGCATCCTCCCGGAACGGATCAGGCCGGGTCACCCGGAAGAGAACGGCCGCCACGAACGCATGCACCGCACTCTCAAGGAGGCCGTTGCGTCTCCTCCCAGGGCATCATTCAGGGCCCAGCAGAGGGCGTTCGACCGGTTCATCGAGGACTACAACGAGGTCCGGCCGCACTAGGCACTCGGGCAGAAGACTCCGGCCAGCGTCTACTATCGCTCCGATCGCAACTACCCCGATCGGGTAGATCAACCCGAATACCAGGAAGGCGTGACTGTGAGGCGGGTACGCACCAACGGCGATATCAGGTGGAAAGGAGACAGGGTTTTCTTGAGCGAAGCCCTCGTCGGAGAACCGGTGGGGCTCAAGCAGATTTCCGAGCGATTGTGGGCCATATACTACGGACCACTGGAGATCGGACTGCTTGACGAGACGACAATGAAAACGATCAAGACGCCCGTGAAAGTGTTACCCATGTCCCCGGGTTGCTATCCCGAGGCTGGGCCACGGCCACGGTGGTTCGATCCCACCACACTCAGCCACGACAGTGCCCGGTGGTCCAGCCGGTAGGATGCGACGCCCTGAACATCGAGACGGTGGTTCGACTCCACCCGGGGCTACCATGGGCCGCTGGTGCAACTGGCAGACCCACCGGTCGTAAGAACCGGTGAGCGAAACCCAAATCCGGGTTCGATTCCTGGTAGGCCCGCCGTGTCCGGTCGTGGCGCAATTCGGCAGCGCACCCGGTTCTTACCCGGGAGGTTGGGGGTTCGATGCCCTCCGGCCGGACCAACGAAAAACAAAGAACCGTCCTCGCGCGGCTCTGCGGAAGAGCGCCGGTGCTACCTGCTGAGGCACGGGGGTTTGGGTCCTTCCCGGGCAACCGCATTCCGACGGGTTGTATTGGCTGAACGGGCGGAGCGGCAGTTTCAGAGTTCGCTGCCGCATCAATTTCAGGTAAGCACCGTCGATTTATCAGGAGTAGACGCTTGCCTGGACGTCAACCCCGGGTATTCGCCACCATCCACCGCTGAACATGAGCAGTTTCCACGCACCCGGCCTCACCGGTCCTTTGCGCTATGATGCCCCGGCACAACCAAGTGCCTGGAGCAGCCATGACGGATCGTCCAAACCTCGTCTTCATATTCAGCGATCAGCAGCGCCAGGACACGCTTGCCTGCTATGGCAACGATTGGATCCACACGCCCGCAATCAACGCGCTGGCAGACCACAGCTTCGTTTTCCAGAACGCGTATGTTACGCAGCCGGTGTGTACGCCGGCACGCGCCAGCCTGCTGACCGGGCTATATCCCCACTCAGCCGGCCCAACGGTCAACAAGATGACGCTACCGGCCGACAGCAAATCGATAGCTGAAATGCTGCCGGACGGCTACCGGTGTGCATACTTCGGCAAGTGGCACCTTGGCGACGATACGGTGGCCCAGCATGGGTTCAAAGACTGGATCAGTGTGGAGGACGGCCACCGGCCTCAACTCTCCAGGCCGGAATACCGGTCCATCCTGTCCGACTATCACCAGCACCTGGTAGAAAACGGCTTTGAGCCGGACTCGGAGTTGATGGATCTGCCCATGTTCACAGCCGACGCGCGGGCGGAGTTGCCGGAGGAGTTCCAGATGGCCTCCTTCCTGGGCGATCGCGCTGCCGAATTCATCGATGAAGTGGGCGATCAGCCGTTTGTGCTCTACGTCAGCACGTTCGAGCCGCACTCGCCCTACTACGGACCCCTCAACGACTTGTACGACCCGGCGACACTTCCCACTGGTTCGGCATTTCTGAAAAAACCGGAGGGCGGGTCACGATATAACCGGGCGCGGGCAGACTTTTTCACGCACGCACTGGAATCCGGGGACGGTAGCGTCGATCCGTATATCCAGACCCAGATCGCAACGTTCAACGACGTGACTACCGAAGAGGGTTGGCGGACGCTGCGGGCCAGGTACATGGCAAACATCACGCTGGTTGACCGGATGGTCGCCAGGATCACACAGGCCCTCGACCGCACCGGCCTGGCCGAGAACACGGTGGTCGTCTTCACAAGCGAACACGGAGAGATGGGTGGCGATCACGGCATGCTGGAGAAGCGCTCGCCATACGAGGAGGCATCGCGCGTGCCGCTGCTCATCCGGGCGCCGTGGCTAGCGGAAGGGCAGAGCACAGTCGGAGGCAGCGTGTCACAGGTCGACCTCGTACCGACCCTGCTAGACCTCCTGGGCCAGCCGACACCCACCCACTTGCAGGGTAAAAGTCTGGTCCCGGCAATGCGCGGCGAACGTACGTTGGAAGACAACGACGTGATCATCGAATGGAACGGAATCAGCGAGATCGAGGACCGCCACCTGGGGAGCCTGGAGATCAATCTGCGAAACACACAGCCCTGGCGGACCGTCGTGCGCGGTCGGTGGAAGCTGAACCTGTGTGCGACGGACCGGTGCGAGCTTTTCGATCTCGAAAACGACCCGCACGAGCTGCATAATTTGTTTGACGACATCGCGCAAAGGGAACGCGTTCACGATCTGGCAACGCGATTGCACGACTGGCAGGCCCGCACGGGCGATATCGCCCCTCTGCCTCGACCCTGAGCTGGGGACCTGCCGCGAGATTGCGCGTGGGCGGCAACGCGCCGCCGGTCCTGTTCGTTTGTTCAGATCGTAGTGGCGTAAAGCTCACTGCTGTCGACCGTGGAGCTTCCCAGCAGCACGACGAAGCGTTGTGCCCCTGGGTGGGTGAGACCGGGCATGCCATGTCGACGGGTGAAGGCCGCCATCTCCGAGCGCTTGATCTGGCCACCCCGATTCCTGCCCTGGAGAGCATGGAATCCGGTGCAACAATCGGCCCGCTCGGAAGCACACGGCATCTTCTCAAGCGCAGGTGAAAGATACGGGCCATCATCACGGGTCACGAATGTTGTCGGGGCTTGATTTCGTGTGTTAGCGTACGCGAATCAACCTCCGGTAGTAGAGGCTTGACGTCGCCGCCCGTCGTATTGTCGAATTCCGGCGCCCTGCGGCTGCGATCTGGTGATTATCCATAAGGTGAGGAACCTGCATGGCCGCCCCTATCAGGGTCGTTCACTACATCAACCAGTTTTTCGGTGGAATCGGGGGTGAAGAGCACGCGAACATCCCCCCGGAAGTACGGCCAGGACCCGTAGGCCCCGGAATCGCTCTCGATATGACCCTCGGGCAGGGTGGGTCCGTGGTTGCGACGATCATCGCAGGCGATAACTACGTAGTCGAAGAGGTCGGCGCTATCGAAAGCGCACTTGGCGGGGTCATCGCCGAATTCAACCCCGATGTGATCGTTGCCGGTCCCGCATTCGAGGCCGGCAGGTATGGTCTGGCCGCGGCAGAGCTGTGCAGGGCGGCTCAGCTTCGCGGCGTGCCAGCGGTGACCGCTATGTATCCGGACAACCCAGGGGTGCTTACCCACGGCAAGGAAATTCTCTGCATTCCGACGGGCACGAGCACGACCGATATGCCCGAGGTTCTGAAAAAGGTCTCTGCCCTTGCGGTCAAGCTGGGACAGGGAGAAGCAATTGGTGCAGCCGCCGACGAAGGCTACCTGCCAAGGGGACTGCGCAAGTTCGTGATGCGCGACAAGTCGGGAGCAGAACGGGCGGCGGACCTTTTGAAGGCCAGGCTCGCCGGCGAGGAAGCGCCGTCCGAGGTTTATCTCAGCAAATATGAGGTCATTTCCGCACCCGCTGCTCTCGAATCACTCGCCGATAAAACCCTGGCGCTGGTCACCACCGGGGCGGTTGTCCCAAGGGGAAATCCGGACAATATGCCGCCTCTGTTCGCAACCAGCTACTACAAATATTCTATTGATGGCCTGGATGAACTGGGGCAGGGCGACTGGGAATCGGTCCACGCCGGATTCAACACCGACCACATCAACACCCACGACCCTAACTACGCACTGCCGCTGAACGCTGCAAGGAGCCTGGAGGCAGACGGGACTATCAAGAACATCCATCCCGAGATGTTCTCGCTGGCAGGGGTTGCCACGGCGGTAACGGAGGCAAAGAAGTTTGGGGCCGAGATGGCCCGGGAGATCAACGCCAACGATATCGATGCAGTCCTCCTCGTCGCTACCTGAGGCAGTTGCAACCGTTGCGGCGCAACGGTAGCTAAAGAACTCGAACGGGTCGGCATACCCACGGCCGTGCTAACGGCGATCCCAAACATTCCCATAGCCGTCGGTGCGAATCGGGTTGTCAAAGGGATCCGGGTTGAGCACGTTTGCGGAGATCCCCTGTTGTCAGGGGCCGACGACCGCAAACTCCAACGGCATATAGTCGAGGCTGCCCTTGACGCTCTTCGCACGCCCGTTGATGGGCCAACGCTGTTCGAACCCAACAGGGTGGCGACTGGAAAAGAGACAGCGAATGCTTGAACTGGGCGCCTTCCCCGTAGACCGCATCGAGTTCGGACCGGCAACGAAATGGACCGATAACACCCTTTACGTAAACCCCGAAGAAATCGAGAACGTAGTTAAACAGGACGATCGGATCGACTGGGTTGGTATCGACGCCGTGAATCCCGGAGACAGCACCCGGATCATCAACCGGTACGACGAGGTTGAACCACGCGTTAAGGTCGACGGGCAGGGGCAGGCTTATCCCGCGATTGTTGGCCGTGATCCGGTCGCAATTGGTGTTGGCAAGACCCACCGGCTGGCCAACATGTCGGTGGTTGGCTGCGTCGACGCCACGGCCGGTGAGATCGACGATCCAGGTCAACGAGCGAGATCAGCGCACCCGTTTCACACCAGGGTTAATTTTATCGACAAGTCCGGCCCGGGAGCGGTGACGTTTTCCGCCGCAAAAGCCCACGTATGTGTGACGCTCGAGCAGCCGCCGGACACAAGTACCGAGTACTGGCACACTGTAGCCCAGGGGACGATCATGAGGGTCGCAGACCTCCTTGCGCGGGTGATCGCCAGCGAGGAACCACCCGAAGTTGAGGTGTTTGACACCACTCCGAAACCCGGCCTGCCGGGTGTTGTATTCATCCCTCACCTCACGACTCCCGAGCTGTACCGGGGACCGTACACAAAGACCGGAACCACGGTCTACGGAATCACGAGGGCCGCCCCGCCATGGGTTCTCGGGCCAATGGAGTTGCTCGATGGCGCGATCGCGCAAATACGGTCCACGATGTATACAGAAAACCCGACCAACCTTGAGCTGCTGCGCAGGCACGGCAAAGACTGGAATTACCTGGCGTGCCTTGCGTATCCCACGAACTGGGGGATGGAGTCGGAAAAAGCGGCGGTATCGGCACGCGCCGCTCGCACCGCGAAGATGCTGGGTGCCGCGGGGGCTATCGTCACAACCGATGTCCGGGGACAGCGGATGATCGAGACAATGCTGACGATCCAGGCTTGCGAGCGGGAGGGTATCAAGGTCGTTTTCCTGACCGAGGAAGAAGACCCGGAGAACGGGACCGCCCCTCCTTTCCTGACGTGGGTGAGCGAACTCGAAACCATCGTGAGCACCGGTACGGGCGGATGGGATGGCCCGTTCCCTGCGGTCGAAACGGTGATCGGGGCGCGCGCACCGGAGGAATCCTGGTACGAAGAGCAGCCTGCGGTGCACGGCCGGTATGCCGTAAGCCACCTGGGCGATCACTATGGCTTCGGGAAGCAGAGTTACGCCGACTACTAATAGTCTCTGTCGATATGCAGTGGTTCTGTCAGGACTCAGCGTCGGGGCAGATCATTCGTGCGAAGGATGCCGGGAGGATACACATGAAGCAGTACATCGTTATGTCGGGCGTGGGGAAAGACCGCGTTGGGATCGTCAACAGGATCGCACACGGAGTCGCGTCCGCCGGTGGGAATATTGAGATGCAGCGAGCAGCGAAATTGGCCGGGGATTTTGCGGTCATAATGCTGGTTTCTGTCGATGAAGATCAGACAGAGACTGGCACTGTAATCGACAGATTAAATAAACTCAGTACCCGGGATTTTGCTGTCACTGCCAGGAAAGCGTTTGATTTCGACGATAAGTCGGGAGAAAGCGCGATTCAGGCTGAACTGGCCGCCGAGGGAGCCGATCAGCCTGGCATCATCGATGCTGTAACGCTATTCCTCGTACAGAAGAACATCAGCTTGACCACGATGGATTACGACGTTGCGAACGCGCCGATGACCGGGACAACACTTCTGCAATTGAAGGCCAGATTGTCCATTCCCAACGATGTTGATGTTTCGGGTATCGAGAATGACCTGGCGGATCTGGAACGGGACTTAGGCATCCGTATCACCGTTCGCATATCCACCTGAGGGGGCGGTTTGGCTTTACCCCATGTTCGCGTCATCTAGAAGGTTAGATTTCCGGGTTCATCCGGCCACTTCGACTCCCACCAATTTGATCTCAGCGAACTCGGCCAGAGCCAGGCCGTTCGGTGCGGGTTTGTCGAGTCCTCCGCTCCAGTAAACGACCATCGCTATGAGCAGATAGCGATCGTTGCGTCGGGAATAAACGGAATCATCTTTCCCGCGGTAGGTCAATCCGCAGATCGCCGGAGTGGACTCAAACTCCCCTCTGTTCCAAACAACTTCACGGAGGGGCGGTGGGTTCACGCGGGCGATGTTGCCCGCTACTGCGTGCCGGGCTGAGCGTCTCGTTTGCGCGCGTTCTTCTGATCTGGTCTACTGCCGGGCGTTGAGTTGCTCCGAATGCGGTTCGAGGAATTATCGATCCCAATCCCAACGGCTGGTACCGTTGCGGAGCAGATGAAATGCACAGCGGCCGGAAAGGTTCCCAATTGAAGATCACCAAAATCGAAACACTGGTTCTGGAAGAACTCGGTACGTTCGCCTGGGTTCAGGTACACACAGACACCGGCCTGGTCGGTCTCGGCGAGACAACTTTCCATCCGCACTCAGTGGCCGCTTTCGTGAAGGAGGTACTCGCCCCGGAGTTACTCGGTGAAAACCCTCTGGATATCGAGCGGCACTGGCAAACGATGTACACGATGTCGCGTATGACCAGCAATCGAGGCGTCAATATGTGTGCGCTCTCCGCGGTTGACATGGCGCTCTGGGACATTTTCGGGCAGGC
>JASLNQ010000098.1 GCA_030745955.1 Dehalococcoidia bacterium
AGAATCCGCCACGCTGCGTTGTCAGCCAGCCGGTCACCCTCTGAGTCCGAAATATTGAGTTTGCCCGGTGTCAGTCCCAACGGATTCAGTCGAGGAAATCAGACCCACCCATGGCACACAAGTTCGTATTTCTCCCCCCACAATCACCGCTGGTCTCTTCGTGGGTCCCGCGGCTGCTCGACAGCGCCCCGGGCTGGAACATCGTCCTGCCCGAGACCGAAGAGGATGCAAAACGGGAACTCGCCAATGCCGATGCGGCTTTCGGAACGATGACACCCGAACTGGTAGCGGCCGCTCCCGGGCTCCGCTGGCTACAGGCCCCTGCTGCGGCCCCCAACGCGGGTTACTACTTCGATGAGCTGGCAGCCCACCCGACAAAGGTAACCAATTTCCGCGAGATCTACAACGATCAAATCTCAGTGCAGATCCTCACCTATATCCTGAGCTTCGCGAAGCACGCCCACCTCTACAGGGACTACCAGAACGACCGTGACTGGCACAAACTCAACGCCCCGCATCACGATATTTTCCTGCCCGAGGCGACCGTCCTGGTTGTTGGTGTTGGCGGCATTGGATCGGAGACGGCACGGCTGTGCAAGGCACTGGGAATGCGGGTGCTCGGGATCGATGCAAGGCGTGAAGACAAGCCCGAGTGGGTCGACGATATGTTTGGCCCAGACCAGCTCGACGCCCAGCTCCCGAGTGCCGATTTCGTGGTCCTGACGATCCCGCACACGCCTGCCACCGAGGGGTTGATCGACGCTTCGAAGTTCGCCCTGATGAAAGATTCAGCGCTCTTCATCAACATCGGTCGCGGGATGACGACGAAGCTCGACGACTTGAACGATGCGTTGCGTTCCGGTGCCATCGCCGGTGCGGCGCTCGATGTTTACGAGATCGAGCCACTGCCCGCCGATCACCCGCTCTGGGATGCCCCAAACACGATCCTCACTCCGCACATCGCGGCCCAGGGCGGGCGGCACCTTGAGGAACGGCGTTTCGAGATCGTGCTCGAGAACTTCCGCAAGTTCTCAGCCGGGGAGCCACTGCGCAACGAAGTCGACAAGGCCAACTGGTTTTAAGTGCCAGTGGCACGTTTATTTCAGGTCTGGCATTTGGCCGATTTCGATTCAGTGCGTGATTCAGATAGCCCGAAAGTATAAAAATGACGAAACCCCGGGTAGTCCATATCGACGTTGAAGAGTCGCCGCTTGAGCTTGAACGAAAAGCGCTCGCGGGAGTCGATTGCGAGATCGTCTCGGTTGCGGTCGCTTCGGAGGGCGAGATCATCGAGGCGGTCAAGAACGCCACGGTTATCCTCAACAACCACTCGGCGGTTTCCCGGGCAATGGTCGACCAGCTTGAGAACTGCAGGCTCATCATCCGCTACGGGCACGGCTACGACACGGTCGACGTCGATGCCTGCACGGAGGCCGGGATCATCGTCACGAACATCGCCGGTGCGACCTCTGAAGAGGTCTCGAACCACGCGCTGGCGTTGTTGCTGGCATCGGCGCGGGAACTGAAGCGCTTCGACCTGGCGACCACCTCGGGCCGCTGGGACGAGGTTTACTCACGCTCCGCCCTCAACCGCATTTATGGCGAAACCGTTGGCATCGTCGGGTTTGGCTGGATCGGCCGTGCCATGGCCCGAAAGTGCAATGCGCTGGGCATGAACGTGCTCGTCAATGATCCGTATGTGGGCGCGTACCTGGCGATCGAGTACCAGGTGGAATTCGTCACAAAACAGGCACTCCTGGAGCGGTCGGACTACGTTTCGCTACACGTGCCACACCTCGATGGCACGCACTATTACATCGACTCCGCCGCCCTCGACGTAATGAAGTCAACCGCGTACCTGGTGAACACGTCGCGTGGACCCGTTGTCGACGAACAGGCGTTGATCGCGGGACTCCGGGCGGGAAAGATCGCCGGCGCGGGTCTCGACGTTTTCGAACAGGAACCGCTGTCGGTCGACAGTCCCCTGACCAGCATGGAGAACGTGATCTGCACCCCTCACGTTGCCGGTTCAAGTGAAATCGGCTGGGAAACTATCCGGCGGCGGGCTGGAGAAGAGGCGGCTCGTGTTTTGCGGGGGGAACGGCCCGAAGTAATCGTGAATCCAGAGGTCTTTGGCAGAGTGTAGTCGCCGGTTGGACACCGCGTACCGGTTCTGGATCAAACTCTTTACCGCCAGCTGGGCAATAGCCGATCAACGAAACTTGTTACGTGTGTGCGTAGCAGCCCACAAACCTTTCGTCGCAGGGTTCCGTATAATCTCCACAGCGGTCTTGACTCCGGCGGAGCGGTCGTTGGGTAGGGAAACCTGACTACCCGGTGTTTCGAATCAAGAAGGAGGTGGTCTGTTTAATGTGTAGTACCAAACGAGGTGTCCTACGTTAAAGTAGGGCGCCCTACTAGTAGGGCACCTCTAGGGTAGGGCCACCCGGTCAGCAGAAGCCAAAGCGGCTATCCTGACCCGGTGGTCCTACTCGCGTCTGCGACCTTATTGTGCCGACGCACAGATTTGAATGGAGTATCCAGCGAGTGGATTCCGGCATTTGGCAGCACCCAAGATCAGACATTTCACGGCAACGGGTTTCCTGGTTCATGGCAACGCGACACTGCTCCACTGGCACAAAAAAGTCCAGGAGTGGCTGCCGCCGGGCGGCCATGTCGAGCCGAACGAAGACCCTGTTCAGGCAACGCTTCGCGAAATAAGGGAGGAGACGGGCTTTGAGGTCGAGGTGGTGCCCACCGGGGAACCGCTTGAGATTTCGAACCTGGAGCAGGTCTTTGCTCCCCACAGCATCATGATCGAAGATGTGGTCGACGCTAAATTTGGCGCTCACCAGCACATCGACCATATCTACTTCACACGCTTGGTGGGTGGCACCCCGGAACGCCCGGCTGCGCCCGGCGGCTGGCACTGGGCGACTCTTGAAGACCTGCAGGCTGGCCGGTCGTTCCCGACCCCGAACGGCGTTAACCAGCCGCCACCCGAAGACGTGCTGAAGCTAGGTGAGGCAGCAATCCGGCACGTGTCGGGGGTGTAGTTCAGTCCCCTCTCCCTGTGAACGAGAGAGTTTGGGTGTGGGTGAGACCTGACTGGTGAGTCAACGCATCAACACGCTCATTCCGGCGAATGCGACGAAGTAATCCACGTGGTTACATGTGGGTGTTGAACATCCTCCTCATGATCTTGATCCTTGGTGAGGTCGCGCCAGCCGCATTCTCAGTTCAACGTCCCCATGAAGCAACAGCTCCGCATCGCCATAAACAACTTTATCGGCCACTGTGAAGCCGTACCCGCGGCCCTTGGTACATCTGGCATTGTGACACCGTATTTGTCGGTGAACCCCCACACGTTCGATATTCCCTATCCGAACGTCATTACGGGCTTAATGGCCAGCATGACAATAATCTACCCGTTACCAACCAGGATTCGGAAGACGTCTTTTTCGGGTTTCAGCATTCTTTCGAAGCCGTTGGGGATTCCTTTTTCGAGGGTTACCCTGGCGGAGATGAGGGGTTTTACGTTGACGAGTCCGCGGGCGATGAGGTCGACGGCTTTCTGGTATTCGCCGGTGCCGGTCGCTGCTGAACCCATGACGGTCTTTTCACCCATGAGAGTACGGGCGAAATTCAGTTCGTCGGGCACGGCCGAAAACCCGACGATCACCGCCCTGCCGCCGCGCCGCACCCACTGAACTGCGTTCAGCGCCGTGCCCGGAGCGCCCGCCGTTTCGATTACGACATCAGGTCCGTATCCGTTCGTGAGACCGGGTAGCAGTTCGGTCGGATCGTCTGTCGAAGGATTCAAAGCTCCTGTCGCCCCGAGCTCCTTCGCCAGCGCGAGAGATTGCTCGCGGGGATCGATGGCGACCACTTTCGCACCGGCCGCCTGGAGCACCTGGAGAGTGACGAGTCCGACGACCCCGCAGCCGATGACCGCCGCGGTGTCGCCAACGTGGATTTCGGAGTTCATGACGGCGTGGACGGCCACGCTGGTGGGCTCGGCGAGGGGCGCTTCCTCGTTGGTCATGTTGTCGGGCAACCTGATGCAGAGGTTGGCGGGCCAGACGGCGTATTCGGCGAGTCCACCGTTGTCGCTGAAGCCGAAGTTGCGGCCGTTTTCGCAGAGCGAGGCGCGGCCTTTGCGGCAGAAGATGCAGGTGCCGCAGGTTCGGACGTTTTCGACGGCGATGCGGTCGCCGACGGCGAGCGTGGTGACACATTCGCCGAGCTCTTCAACGATGCCGGCAGCCTCGTGTCCGAGGATCCTCGGTGTGTTGGGGTTCCTGAACATGCCGCGGTGCCAGAGCTCGATGTCGGTCTGGCAGATGCTGGTGTAGGTCATCCGCAGCAGTACTTCACCGGGCGCGGGCATGGGTTTGGGATAGTCAGCGTGGTAGCGGAGGTCGTTTTTACCGTGGAGGACGATTGCTTGCACTTGGGTTTCTCGTTTGCCACCTGTTAGGCGGAGTGGGATCGGTTTCTTGTTCAGACTGGACAGCGAGCTATTGTGTCGCAGTTTTGATCGTGTCGTTTTTAGGGTCTGGGGTGAGTGGGATGAGGACTGTGGATGTAGCGCTTGCAGGGTGATCGTGCGTGCCGTCCTTCGACCCGTTCGACAAGCTCAGGGCAGGTTGCCTCAGATGCCGTCTTGGAAATCAAGTGGCATTTTGTGTTGTGTTGATTGTTGGATCGAACGCTTTCCGGGTCCTGATCACTCCGTAGCAGATCCGTATCAGCTTGTTCATGGCGGCCATGAGGTGCACTTGCCAGAGGAACGGCGTGAGCAAATCGCGCACTGCAGCTCCGCGGGGCACGCCGGGACTCAGGGAGAGGGGATTGGCACCGGGCGCAGGTGCTACGATGCGGGTCGTGCTCTCTGTTACTAATTCATGTCGTTCGGGCCCGGTGTCGACATTGTTCCGATCCGAAAGGAAGGTCACGAAATGACCGCACCCACTATCAGCAAGATCGAAATACATGGCTTTGACTGGACCTTGCAGGGGATGACTCGAGGCCGGGCGGCGCATTACGACCCCGACAGCAGCTTCACCCGCGAGTACAGCGCGATAAGGATCCACGCCGACAACGGGGCGATCGGCGAGTACGCGGGCATGGGCGGTTCTGCAAGGCCGCTCATCGACTATGCCGGGAGCTACATCGGAACGAACGCTCTCGACCGTGAAATCCATTACCAGCGGGGCAAGGCCGGTTCAGAAATGGCTGCCTTCGACCTGGCATTGTGGGACCTCGCGGGCAAGATGGCCGACATGCCGGTCCATGCGATGCTCGGTACCTATCGCCGTTCCGTGCCCTGCTACGCCAGCACGATCGACGGAGCGATAAAGGGTCCGCTCTCAACGCCGGAAACCTATGCCGATTTCGCCCAGCAGTGCCACGAGATGGGCTATCAAGCCTTCAAGATTCACCCGTTTTCGTGGCCGGATGTAAAGACGCATATCGAGGCGGTGCTGCAGATCGGCGACCGGGTGGGGGACACCACGGACATGATGCTCGATTCGTACTGTTTCTACGAGACGTTTGCCGACGCAGTGAAGGTGGGAAGGGCGTGCGACGAAGCCGGGTTCTACTGGTACGAGGACCCTTATTCCGACGGCGGGGTGACGAATTTCAGTCACCAGCGGCTGCGTGAGATGCTGAAAACCCTGATCCTGCAGGGCGAGAAGGTGAAGACCGTTGAGCAGCGGATGGACATGATTTTGCAGGGTGCGACCGACCTGATCCGGGGCGATGTGGGTATGCAGGGCCTGACCGGGACGATGAAGCTGGCGCACGCCGCAGAGTCGGTGGGTCTCGATATCGAGCCGCACGGTTCGGGTCCGGCACAGTTGCATTTCATGGCGGCGACCAAAAACGCTAACTACTACGAGGTGGTGTGGGTGCACCCGAACATCGAAAGCTTTAATCCACCGATTCACAAGAACATGGATGTCAATACGCTCGGGTGCATCGATGGCGATGGGATGCTCACGGTTACGGATGATCCCGGTTTCGGAGTTGAGTACGACTGGGATTTCATCGCCAGGAACAGCACGGGCATGGTGGCGGTGGAATGAACCCGAGCGTGAAGCTCTTCGAAAGTTGATTTACGCGGGCGGGAAGCAACGTGCTGAAACCTGTTCTTGAAATATCGGAGGTCGCTGCGTTTCTTGGTGAGTGGGCGAGCTCGCCGGTGGCAGACCTTGAGTTGATGCCGACGGGCCAGATCGCAAGCGTCTACTCGTTCGATGTGGGAAGTGATGATTCGCACGGCAGCGCCAGCGGCATGCGACAGAGTGATATCGGGAGCAGCAAATATGTCGCACGGTTCGTCTCGCCCGAATACGCCGAAGGCCTGAAGAAAGACCGGTTCATTGCCCTGCGGGCGGCAAAAGTTGGCGTACCCGTGCCGCGTATAGTCGAACTTGGCGAAACGGCAATGCGGGTGGTGAACCGCTCACCAGAAGAAGAGTTGGCACGTGATGGGTCTGCTTCCCACCTGGCTTTTGCGATATGCGAGCGTGCGCCCGGTGAGCACATGGGCGAGCTGCAGGATGTGGACCGCCGGCATCTTTTGCCTGCCGCTATCGAGGCGATGGACTCGATTTCGCATATCGATATCTCCGATACGACAGGGTTCGGGTGGTTCGACGGTGAGGGCAAGACCGGTTTCGCAACGTGGGTTGAGTACCTGGCTGCCACGGCCGAAAAAACTAGTCCGGGCAGCTTCTACAAGAAACATCGCAGGCTATTTGAAGACGGATTTCTCGAGGCCGATGTGTTCGACTATTTTTCGCAGAGGATGATGGAACTCGCCGGATACACGCCAGTCACCGAACGGTCGGTGGTTCACTCGGACTTCGGGTGGGATAACACACTGGTCGAGGGAGACAGGGTTACCTCGGTTCTCGACTGGGACAACGCCATCATCGGGGATCACCTGTACGACGGCGCACGCACCGATCTTTACTCTCCAGACCTGGACCTGAAACCGTTGTTTGCCGAACGCAACAGGTCGACGGGCCGTGAGGTTCCGAACTTCGATGAGCGGTGGCTATGCAGCCAGCTTCACGTGAGTATTGATGCCCTGGGTTGGTACGGTCGGTCAAACAATCCGGAGGCGTACGAGTGGATGAAGGCCCGGACGCGGTTCCTGCTGGGCGAGGGCCCGGCGGTCGGCAGGCACCCGTCGAGCTAGGCCGCGTGCGGCGTTCACCTTACCGAGGTGTCGGGCCGAGTCACTCCGAGGGGGTGATCCGATGAACTTTTCCACCGAACATGAGCAGGTAAACGTTCCCGTCTGCATCTTCGCCAAAAGAGGAGACCTGACCATTAGCTGTGCCGATCAGCGCTGACTCGACCGGCTGCTGGCCGTCCGGGCGGAGTCCCCAGATCAGCCCTGTACAGAAATCGGCGTAAACGTACACGCCGTTCAACTCGGGAAGCGACGGACCGCGTGTAACGTATCCACCCGTCACCGAGCAACCGGAACTGCGACCGTACTCAGCGATCGGCAAGACCGTACCCGTCGAGTTGCAGCCGGTACTGGGTCGGAAGCAATGGCTGGCTTCGAGTGTGTTCCACCCGTAGTTCCCGCCCCGTTCGACCAGGTCGATTTCCTCCCAGGCGTTCTGGCCCACGTCGCCCACCCACAATTCGCCCGTTTCACGATCGAATGAAAAGCGCCAGGGATTCCGCAGGCCGTATGCCCAGATTTCGGGTCGCTCGCCGTTGGGTGAAGCGGCGAAGGGATTGTCGGATGGGATGCCG
>JASLNQ010000099.1:0-2731 GCA_030745955.1 Dehalococcoidia bacterium
CGCCTGGCCGGAATTCGGGCCTTGACGCGCTCGCCGACCCTGGTGCCACCGCTTTCAGTGGAGCGACCGCCGAGGAACAACTCGTAGGCCGGGATCTGGCCGCCCGGACCCTTCATCACCGCGCCGTGGAACCCGATGCTGGCGATGTGGTGCTGCCCGCAGGAGTTAGGGCACCCGCTGGCCTTGATGTGCATCTTTTCGACGAGGGGATCGATTTCGCCCATCGCGTCGATTGCTTCACCGAGGGCCTCGTTGAGGCCCATCGATGATGTTATTCCCAGTTTGCAGGAGTCGGTGCCGGGGCAGGTGACGATGTCGCGAATGGTCTCGCGACCGGCTGCGCCGAGGCCGATTTCGCCCAGGGCCCGGTAGATGTCGTAGAGCGATTCGGTCTGGACCCACCGGAATACAAGGTTTTGCTGCTGGTCGATGCGCGCCCGTCCGCCGCCGAACTTGCGTGCGATATCGGCGAGCTGGAACCACTGGTCTGCGAAGACGTCGCCGCGTTCGACCCGGACGTAGACGATGTTGAAGCCGGCATGCCGCTGCTCGACGACGTTGGTGCGTTTCCATTCGTTGTAGGCGGCGTCGCCGGAAGGCTCTGGTGTTGCATCGGCCGGGACGCCGGGGGCGTCGGCTTCTTCATCGTCGACAAACATAAGGGAATCGAGGTCGATCTCCTTTTTCGCCCATTCGCCATCGAGCTCTTCGTCGACCATCTCGCGGAATTTCTCGATACCGAATCGGGCGACGGTGTACTTGATGCGGGCCTTCATGATGCTTTTACGCTCTTCGTCCTGCCGGTTGAAGATGCGGAGCACCGCCTCGCAGTGCTTGAGGAAGTGTTCGACCGGCACAAACTCGCTGAGGGTCTCAGCCATCATCGGAGAGATCGATAGGCCGCCACCGATGACGAGCTTGAAGCCTCGCTTGCCGTCTCGAACCCGCGCGATCATGCCGAGATCGTGCATCAGCACCATCGCCTCGTCTTTCTCTGAACCGGAGAAGGCGACCTTCGATTTTCGGGGCATGTTCTGCGTGGTCGGGTGACGGAGGAAGTAGCGGGCGTAGGCCGCCGAGTAGGGAGTCACATCGAACACTTCGTCCTTCGAGACTCCCGCCTCGGGGGAGGCCACGACGTTTCGCACGACGTTCCCGCAGGCTTCCCGTGTTGAGAGACCGGCGTCACCGATCAGGCGGAGGAGTTCACTGGTCTGCTCGAGCGGCACATGGTGGTACTGAACGTTTTCGCGGGTGGTGAAGTGTCCCTTTTTGAGCGGGGCGTATTTCTCTGCCACTTCACCGAGGACGTCCATCTGGTGGGCAGTAATTCCGCCGAAGGGGACCTTGACACGGATCATCTGGCGGTCGGGCTGTCGCTGGCCGTAGACACCCTGGCGGAGCCGGAACCGCAGGAATTCGATCTCGTCCTTTTCGCCAGCCTGGAACAGTTTTACCTGGTCTTCGAAATTCACGATCTCCGGACCGTCGATCTTCAGGACTCTTGCGTATTCGGGATCGGGGATCCAGTCCCTGGTGCTAACTCTTGTGGTCACCGTTCAGAACCTCTTTTTCTGTGAATCAACCGGGCTTCAGTCGCGATTCGTTCGGTCGGTCTGCCAAATAAAACGACCCCGCTGGTTCGTTTGCTGGCGGGGTCGGTTCGCTCGTGCGTGATTGTACGAACCGCCTTAGCAGCCGGTACAAACACAGTCGTTGGGTGGGTTTACGTTCAACATGAGCAAAGATTTTAGCAAACTACCAGCGCTTTCTGGCGCGAATGTCGGGATCTAGGTCCAACCCGGCATCCCCAGGGCATTACTTGCGCCGCATCGGGAACGGGATCACCATATGCTGAATCTCGAAAATCACCGACAACCAGAGGGAGAACTTCACTTGGCCGCAAACAGGGAAGATGGTCGAAAACTGGATGGCATCCACTTCATGTTGCCGACGCCTTTTGAATCGAACGGCGATGTCGACCGGGGTTCGTTTACCCGGCTGGTGGATTGTGCGAGGAATGCGGGCTGCACGGGTGTCGTGACACTCGGCGTCATGGGTGAAGCCCACCGGCTGACCGACGCGGAGCGGGGCCCGGTGATCGATTCGGTGGTGGGGGCTGCGGGGGACGATCTGACGGTGACGGTGGGTGTCAGCGCAGAGAGCGGACGTGCCCTGGCTTCGAGGGTTGAGGACGCCCAGTTGGCGGGTGCAACTGCGGTGATGGTCGCTCCGGCAAAGATGGCAAAACCCAACCCTGCATCCACTTACGCCTATTACGCGGCCGCGCAGGAGGCGACCCGGATTCCTATCGTTGTGCAGGACCTGCCGGAGCAGACTGGTGTCCACCTTGACCCGGCGTTTATCGGCAAGCTCCATGAGAAGTTGCCTGACGCCAGGTATCTGAAGCTGGAAGACCCGCCGACTCCGCAAAAGATCACGCGGGTTGTCGAGGCGACCGGTGGGAGCATGGGCATCTTTGGGGGACTCGGCGGGGCGTTTCTGTTCGAGGAACTGCGACGGGGGGCTATCGGCACGATGACCGGGTTCGCCTACCCCGAGGTGCTAGTCGCGGTCCACAAGTATGTCGCCGGTGGGGATGTCGAGCGTGCCCGAGGCATTTTCTACGCATGGCTACCGCTGATCCGATATGAAAACTCGGCGGGAATCAGCCTTGCCATCCGCAAGGAGATAATGGCCCGTCGCGGCCTGGTAGAGACGGCGGATGTGA
>JASLNQ010000099.1:2741-7783 GCA_030745955.1 Dehalococcoidia bacterium
GATTGACGAAGCGACCCGGGCGGAACTGGATGACCTCATGCATGCGCTCGATATGGACGTTTCGAATCTATAGACACGGCGGGTTATTGAGGTTCCGGGGTGGTGTGGGGCTTACGGCCGGGGCGAAACTTGTGAACGCCCTGAATCCCTGGTGGTGACTACCCCCGTAACCCCGTTGCCGGCCGGGGTTTTCAGCACAGGCACGTGAACACCTCTAAACTTAGTTATATATGGCAGACCAAACGGACCGGACGCCAACCGACGATCATCTCTTTTGCGCCCACTGCGGGACCGAAAACGCAAAAGGGGTTTACGCGTGCACCCGCTGCGGTGAGCGGCTGGTTGAGGTTACGACCGAAGTCGGGTCACCGGTTGAACTGGTCTCGTGCGCCCGGTGCGGGAGCGCCAACAACAATCGGGCGGCGTACTGCTGGACATGCGGGACCGAGATGCACGACGCGATCCGCATTTCACCGACGCCGCAGGCGAAGCCCGCGGGAGCCGCCCGGCCATACGAGCCCGACCTCAACCCGGTTTCAGCGCCGACATCCGATCCGAAAGACGACCGGGTCGATCTACGCGGTCCGGCTTCGAGTCCAATTTCGGGCGCGCCCGGTAGAGAGGCCGGCCCTGCGCCGCCGCCGGACAGTGGTTTCGGGATTCCGGATGAACCGGTTACGAACACGTCGGGGATGAGGGGCGCAGAGATTCCGGAGCAGTTGCGGAAGTGGAACTGGGCTGCGTTTCTGGTGCCCGACATATGGGGGGTGTTCAATGGCGTCCCGTGGACGCTGGCCCTGCTGGTGCTGGTGATTGTGCCGTTCATACCGTTTGAAATGCGGTTTGTGCTGGTGGTCGGGGCCCGGATATTCCTTGGGCTGCGCGGGAATCAGCTGGCCTGGCAGGGTAAAAAGTGGAGGTCGGAGGCACATTTCCAGGTGGTACAGCGACGCTGGCTTACCGTGAGCGTCATTTTGATGGGGATTCTCCTGGTGCTGATTTTCACTTCGCCCGAGTCTTTCACCGACGGTCAGCAGGGCCAGTAGAAACCCGGTGCAGGCGGTGGCGTTGCAGTGGGCGGCGGCGGTGTTGCAGCGGTCAGTCCGCTGAGATTTCGCCTTCGGTCTCGGAGATCGGACCGGGGTAGCCCGGGCGCTCGACCCATCCCCACTTCCTGGCGTGCGTTTCGACGAGGCGCGTGAAGTGGCCCTGGTAGTCGTCGCTCTGCACTGGAGGGGTGGTCATGATCACTGCATCTTCCCCGTTGTCGGAGTAGTACCGGCGCCGCAGGCCGACTTCCTGGAACCCGTACTTCCTGTAGAGCTCGATCGCCGGTTCGTTCGACTGGCGAACCTCGAGTGTGACCACACGAGAGTTGTTCTCGACAGCCTGCTCGAGGCCGCTGATGAGGAGTAACTCGCCGATGCCTTTCCGGCGGTCTATCTCCCGCAGTCCGATGATCACGAGGTGGGCCTCGTCGAGCACAAACCACAGGCCCGCGAACCCTGCGATGTAGTCGTCCGGCAGCATTGGCCTGACGATGTAGTCGAGCAGGTACCTGTCGACGTTCCGTTTCACGCGGGCGGTGAACCTGTCGTCTTCTTTTTCTGTCCTGGTAGCGATCGCGTAGCGCGGTCCCAGATCCTTTTCGTCGGGGTGCCATTCTCGGACTGCGGCGAGGTACAGGCCGTTTTCGCGCTGCAGGTCCCGCGAGATACGGGTGATGGGTGTTAGCCCCGGAAATGCCTCGCGTTCGATGCTTTCGAGCATCACGGAATCGTCGAGCGTTGCGATCCGTACCGAGATTTCATTCCGGGTGGGGCCTTCCGCCTGGGTTGTCAGGTTCGAGGTTTTCGACTCGTCCTTCACCAACCCGGCGTCGAGATCGGCGAACGCACCGGCGATTTTATTTTCGGGGTCGGAAAGGTTCATTGGTTTTCGTCGCCGTGCCAGGTGAACGCCGACAGGGGCCGTAACCATCCAGGTTACCTGGCGTGTTGATTGCACCGAGTTTATCGCGAATCACCGGGGATCTTGCACTCTCACGAAATTTCGCGGTTGAAACAATACGCATTACGACGCTGCCTGCGCGATGCTTGTTGACCGTGGTTTAAGGACGCGGAGGATTCATCACGGCTATCAGCCAGACGGCACCGGTAGGCAAAGCAGCCGGTACATCGTCAAGACCTGTCGAGGGTTCGAGCTCTGTCGGCGTGTTCATGCGCATCACGCGCATGGCGCTGCGCTACAGGTGGCGTCTCGTGTTCGGGCTCATCGCCATTTTCCTGGCCTCCGGGTTCCAGCTCGCGATCCCGATTCTCATCGGCGACGCAGTCGATACCGCCTTCAATCTCCTCGACGACGCAGAGGGCAAGGCCAAGGATGCGCTTATCGTCACCGCGGTCCTTCTTTTTGCTGCGTCGGTCGGGCGCGGCCTGGCGGCAATGTTCCAGAACTACATGGGCGAATCGATAGGCCAGCACATCGGCTACGAGCTGCGGATGCTGTACTACGAAAAGCTGCAACGGCTGTCGTTCAGCTACCACGCGGGCGTGCACACTGGAGACCTGATTACGCGTGGGATCCTCGACGTGGAAGGTGTGAGGATGTTCGTGCAGACGGCCCTGCTGCGGACGGTGTTCCTCGTGGTGTTGATCGGCACCGGGATGTACCTGATGCTAAGCGCCGACCTGACGCTCGGGCTGATTAGCCTGAGCTTCGTGCCCTTCGTTGCGTGGCGCGCCACCGCCGCGCGGCTGCGGCTCCGGGCGAACTGGTACGCGCTCCAGGAAAAGCTTTCAGGGCTGACCAAGGTGATGGACGAGAACCTCGGCGGGATCCGGGTGGTTAGGGCGTTCGCCTCGCAGAAGCACGAGATGGAGAAGTTCGACGTCGCTTCGAACGAAGCGCTGGCGCTCGCGAACGTGCAGGTGGGCATTCGTGCATCGAACATTTCACTTATGGGTGTGGCGTTCATGCTGTCCATGACTGCGGTGCTCTGGATCGGTGGGCAGAGGGTGATCGACGGCGAGATGTCGCGCGGTGACCTGATGCAGTTCCTGGCATTCATGAGCATTCTGCTGCAGCCGGTCCGCCAGATCGGAATGATGATTAACGGTTACGCCCGGGGGTCGGCGTCGGGCGGACGGCTTTTTGCGGTGCTCGATCTCGAACCGGAAATCCAGGACAAGCCGGGTGCGAAGGACCTTGTGATCACCAAGGGCGTGCTCGAGTTCCACAATGTGAGCTTCGGGTACGAAGGCGAGCATACGCTGGACGGAGTGAGCTTTAAGGTGGAGCCGGGTCACACGGTCGGCATGGTCGGCCCCCCGGGTAGCGGGAAGTCGACGATCGCCCACCTTGCCCCGCGTTTTTACGACCCGATCGAGGGGTACATCACGATCGACGGGCAGGACCTGCGCGACGTGACGATCGAATCGCTGCGACATGCGGTGGGCGTTGTTGAGCAGGACACGTTCCTGTTCACGGCCTCGGTTGAGCACAATGTCGCCTATGGCGACCCGTGGGCGCCGGACGACCGGGTGGAGCTGGCGTCGAAGTACGCCCAGCTGGGCGACTACATCGAGCGGTTGCCGGGTGGCTACGACACGATGGTGGGCGAGCGGGGTGTTTCGCTTTCGGGCGGTCAGCGCCAGCGGCTCTCGATCGCCCGGTCGATCATGCTGAAACCGAAGCTGATTGTGTTCGACGACTCGACGGCGGCGATTGATGCCGCAACCGAGCAGCGTATCCGGGCTGCCCTTGAGGAACTGACGCGAGACCGGGCGACGATCATCATTTCACACCGCCTCAGCTCGCTCATGCATGCCGATGAAATCCTGTTCATCGAGGGCGGGAAGATAGTCGAGCGTGGGAGTCATGAAGAGCTGCTTGCACTGGGTGGCCACTATAACGACCTTTACGAGTTGCAGATCAGGCCGAGTGAAGACGCCGAACCGTTGGAAACCGAAGGGGACGGGTCGTAATGGCAACGCGACCGTCCAGCGAGCGCGACCACGAAATTCCGCCGAAGGCTTCGATTCGCCTCGGTCCGACACGGGACGAAGAGGTTTTCGGTGAGGCATTTAACGGCCAGGTGGTCGGTCGTTTCATCAAGTACGTGGCGGTGTACAAGAAGCTGCTGGCCGTAGCGATTGCCGCAGTGTTGGTGTTCACGGTGTCGTCGATCATGTTCCCGCTGATAGTCAAGAGCGTCTTCGACACGGCGCTGGCCGAGGGCTCGCTGAGCCGCGAGAAACTGACGACGTTGATAATCGTTTTCCTGGCGGCCGTTGTCGTCAACTTTATTGCGAACTTCTTGCAGGAGTTGATTGTCGGCAGGGTGGCGGAACGAATACTGTTCGATATGCGCCGGATGATGTACGCGCACCTGCAGCGGATATCGCTTTCGTTTATGGACAAGACTGAGATCGGGCGGCTGATGGCGCGCCTGCAGGGCGATGTGGCGGCATTGCAGGAATTCCTGCAAACGGCAGTGTTCGCGATCGGTGACCTGGTGTTGTTGACCGGGATTATCGGGACGGTGATCTGGCTCGACTGGCGGCTGGGCTTGATGACCCTGACCGTGGTGCCGACACTGCTGATCGTCCGGATTATCTGGCTGCCCCATGCGCGGCGGGCTTTCCTGCGTGCCCGGGTGACGTCGTCGATCGTGAGCGGGGCGCTCGCCGAGAATATCAATGGCGTTCGCGTGGTGCAGGGCATGTCGCGCGAGTTCGTCAACTACGACCTTTTCGACATTCGTGCGTCGGACAACCTGCGCGCCGCGACCCGGGCTTCTAAGTTCGGCGTGATGATGCTGCCGATAGTCGACACCCTGACCGGGACGGTGGGCAATATCGTGCCGATGCTGTATTGAGGCCAATAGGAGGAGTCGACCGCGGTCATCGGTTTATAGATTTTGGCGCGATATGTGGTTTGTCCGGCGTGGGGGCTTGCCCCCACCAGATCCCCTGTACATAATAGAGAGTTCGCCGACAGAAAAGCAGGGATGAGTCTTAGACCGAATGTCACTTCCTGAA
>JASLNQ010000009.1:0-13786 GCA_030745955.1 Dehalococcoidia bacterium
GCTGCGGTGTCGCCGGGGATGGTGTCGATGAATTCCCTGAGCTGGCGGATCCCTGTTTCAACATCGTAGGCGACCCCGTACACCTCGGTCCGGTTACACGTGGAGAGGATCACGCCCCCGCCCGCCTGTGTCGCGAGCCGTCCGAGGTGTTGCTTGAGCGAGTGGGTCGGGATCGTCACACGCTCCAGTACTTCAACTGGTGCGCGGTCGATATTCAGGCCTGCGAGTATGAAATTCAATTTGATCGGACTATCCGTGAGTTGACTCAATTAGCAGGATTCGGTCGATTGAATCCCAGCCCGGTACTGACGGCAGTTGGAAATCCTACAGGACTCCGCGTTAAAAGTTAGCATGTGGCGGGCCGTTATTCGCTTACAGATGGAAAGAGTACGTGAAGGAAAACGGCAACGTTCGCAAACTGCGCGGAAACGGCGTAGGCGTTACGGCGTAAAAATACTAAGCAAAAAGCAGAATTTCAGCGAGTTCAATGGACATGCCCCCTATTACTCCACCCGGTGAGCGCGGGTATACGCGATCCGATATTTTCGTCACGACCGAGTGGCTTGCCGATCATCTGTCCGACGCGAATGTGAGAGTTGTCGATACCGACGTCCCAGAGGAGTACGCGAACGGGCACATTCCCGGTGCGGTCAATCCTGTCGATCACTACTACAAGACATCGCTCGAGGACCGGACTCATATCGCGGGACCGGAGCAGTTCGCCCGGACGATGGCCGACCTGGGAATCGGAGACGACACGACGGTTGTGGGCTATGACCGTTCAGGTGGTGTGTACTCGTTTCGCCTGATGTGGGCGCTTCACTACTACGGGCACACCGACGTGAAGTTTCTCGATGGAGGGCTTCCGAAGTGGGTTGCCGAGGGGCGCGAGATTACGACTGACGCAGTTTCCGTTGCGGGTACCGGTGCATCGTTCACTCCCGGAGCCAACTCGGACATCTTCGCCTCGCGAGACCGTGTACTGGAGGCGATCGACGACGATTCGACGGTACTGCTCGATGTCCGTTCGGACGACGAGTGGACTGGAGTGAACAAGCGTGGCGGCCCCCGCGGCGGGCGAATCCCCGGTGCGGTCCACCTGGAGTGGGTGGACTTTCACACGGGTGGTGACGTGCCTGTCCTGCGGACGGCCGATGAAATCAGGAAGCTGCTGGCCGACGTTGGGATCACGCCCGATAAGAACGTGATTGCTTACTGACAGGGCGGTATCCGTGCGGCGCACGGATTCTGGACTCTGAAACTTGCCGGATTCGAGAACGTTCGGGACTATGACGGTTCGTGGCGAGAATGGGCGAGTGATTTGTCGTGTCCTGTCGAGGGGCTGACCTGAGCGAACCGGTCTGATTCGGTGCCTGGCTCCGTGGAACACCGGCGTGTTCTACGTGCGGCAGGCACTAAATCCGTTTAACGCGTATGTTTCGTATTATTGCGTGAATGGCGCGGTTCAACCCACTCCCGTTAATACCCGGCCGACATGCGCGCGCCAGCGTGATCCGGACAGTTGTCAAACCACGAATGAACTCAATAAAACGCGTATTTGCCTGGTTTGCGTGTGCGTCTTTAGTCGCATTGGTGGCTGTGGCCTGTGGCGACGGCGATGCCCCGGCGGCCGGGGAGACCGCGCCACCAACGGCGACCGAGAGGCTGGCCGGGGCCACCAACACACCGGGGTCGAATGAGCCGGTTGAGCAAGTTGATTCGGCAGAACAGGATAAACCCGCTGAATCAGGCGAGTCCGGTGAGCAAGCTGCGCCGACTGGCACTCCACGCCCGACACCGGAGCCCACCGATCATCCGGCAGATGTGTCTCTTGCGAACGGCGCACTCGATGTATACGGGATTGACTCGTGGATTAATTCTGAGCCGTTCACGATTGCCGGTAAACTCACCAACAACCAGGTCGTGTTGGTCGATTTCTGGACCTACACGTGTGTGAACTGCCTGCGCACACTGCCGTTTCTACGGGAGTGGTACGCCAAGTACGCGGATCGCGGGCTGGTGATACTCGGCGTCCACGCGCCTGAGTTCGACTTCGAGAAGGACTATGACAACGTCAGCGACGCCGTCGAGCGAGAGGGTATAGGGTGGCCGGTCGCGCTCGATAACGACCACGAAACGTGGAGATCATTCAACAACCGGTTCTGGCCGGCGAAATACCTCATTGGCGTCGATGGCCAGATCGCCTACCAGCACTTCGGCGAAGGCGCATACGTCGAGACTGAGCACGCGATTCGCGAGACCCTTACCGCCGCAGGGTGGGACGTGTCGGACATACCGATTGGCACTATCGACTCTACGCGACGTGATCCGGCGGCCGACCGGGTAACCCGTGAGCTGTACGGTGGGTACCAGCGCAACTATACGTCGCAGGGCCTGTACGCCGGGCAGGAGCAGTACTACCTCGAAGCCGACGTGACCAGTGAGTACGTGGACAATGGCGTGTACACGCCCCAGCAGTGGTATCTGCAGGGGTCGTGGACGAACAAGCGGGAAGCGATTGTCCACGCCCGTGAAACATCCGGTCTTGAAGATCACATTGCCTTTGAGTTTGTTGGCCGGAGCGCGAACGTGGTGGTCGATCCGGTGGATCCCGAGCCGTTCGACGTGTTCGTCGAAATCGACGACCGTCCGTTGAAACCCGAAGAGGCCGGAATGGATATTTTGTTTGATGACCAGGGGCGGTCGTACTTCAACGTGACCGAAGCCCGGCTCTATGCTTTCCTCGAAACACCCGAATTCGGGGAGCACATCGTGAAGCTGGCATCGAATTCAGATAACTTCGCGATATTCGCTTTCACGTTCGGTGTGTATGACGGGGGCTTTTAGTGCGGGTAGCTGAGAGAACTGGTGTGCGGCGGGAACTGCTGATTCTCGTTGCAGGCGTGGGCAGCCTGGTCGCCGTGGCATGCGGTTCCACGGATTCTCCCGGGGAGACGGCAGCGGGTCCAGGTGCAGGGTCGGCGGCTGCCACCGAAACGATTTCTGATTCCCGCGGTGCGGCCGGTCCGGGGGCGGCACTCACCCCGCCCGAGCCCGGCTGGACCGCGATTTCCGAAGAGATCGACCTGGTACTTGCGACACCCGATCTCGGTACTGGGACCCAGCGTTTTGGCATCGTGCTGAGCGATGACCGTGGGTTGATCAGGTTTCCAGTGGTCAAGCTGACTGCGGAGTACTTCCCGGACGGATACGACTACGAGCCGGAAGCGTCGCTTACTCAATCGGCTTCGTCGCGTTTTTACGAGTTCCCGTTTGGAACGCGGGGGATTCACTCGACCGTGATGGAGTTCGGGCGTGCGGGACTGTGGTCAGTGTCGGCGGAAATCCCACGGCCCGACGGGACGCGCGCACCGTTCGAGGTGAGGTTCCCGGTCACCGAATCGGCAATGTCGGTCACGGTAGGAGAACAGGCGCCCGCAAGTGACAGCCGCACCCTCGCCAGCGTCGGTGATATTGCCGAGCTCACCACAGGCAGCCACCGGGACTCCGAGCTATACAGGTACTCGATCGCCGATGCGCTGGATCGTGACCGTCCGCTGATGATCGTATTCGCCTCCCCGGCGTTCTGCACTAACGCGGTGTGTGGGCCGCAGGTCGAGGTCGTATCTGAGTTGCGTGAGGAGTACGGTGACCGCGTTGACTTTGTACATATCGACCTCTATTCGAACCCGCACGAGATCCAGGGAGATCTCAGCAGGGCGAGGTTCTCGCCAGTTCTTGCAGAGTGGGGCCTGGTTTCGCAGGAGTGGACATTCATAGTTGGAGCGGACGGGATTGTGACGCACCGCTTCGAGAATTTTGCGCCCAAGCCGGAGTTGATCGAAGCCCTCGAGCAATCGGTAGCAGTGGGCTGAACGGACCGGGATTCGCAGGACAGGTGATCGCCTGTGCACCTACAATCCCCACAGCCCTGAAACACGGAATCCCATAAACCGGGGGAACCCTTCTTACTGCGGAGGATCTCGCATTGACCGACTGGCTGGCGCTGGCCAAAGCCCGCGAAACGGAGCTGTTCGATCTCATCGAAAAGCTTGTCCTGATCGAAACGCCCACGCACGACAAGGCCGCAAACGACGGGATCTCATCGCTGGCAGCCGATCTTCTGGGGTCGCTCGATGCCGAGGTGGTAGTCCACCCAGAGCAGGAGTTTGGCGATCACGTGACGGCTGACTGGAGCGGCGATTCCGGCCAGCAGCATGCGCTGGTCGTCGGGCACCTGGACACTGTTTGGCCGATGGGCACGCTCGAGCGGATGGGCTACTACGAAGAGAACGGTCGGATGTACGGACCCGGCGTGCTCGATATGAAGTCTGGAATAGCCACCACTATCGTGGGTCTTCGTGTGCTTCGATCGCACGGACTCTGGCCTGATCGGCCAGTTCGTGTGCTGTTCAATACCGACGAGGAGGTCGGCAGCCCTTCTTCCCGGCCGCTCGTCGAGAGATGCGTCGAGGGTGCCGCCTACGCGCTAATCATGGAGCCGGGGCAGGCCGGTGCGGGCGCGCTGAAGACCCAGCGGAAGGGCCTGGGAGAGTTCCGGTTGTCGGTTACCGGAAAGGCGAGCCACGCCGGGGCCTTCCCGGAGCGGGGCGCATCGGCAATCCACGAAATCTCTCGTAAAGTGGTTGTGCTACAGGCCATGAACGACTGGCCGAACGGCATCACGGTGAACACGGGGCTTATCACGGGCGGATCGGCCCGAAACACGATTCCGGCCAGTGCCGAGGCGGTTATCGACGTACGTGTGCGGACCACCAAACAGGCAGAGCAGATAGAAGCGCAGATACGCTCACTCGAACCTGAAATCGAGGGCACGTCGCTTGTTATCGAGGGTGGGTTTCATCGTCCACCCATGCAGCGAACACCCGAGATAGCGAAGCTTGCCGATGCCCTGATCGGTTGGTCGCGCGAGTTCGGGTTCGAGTTGACGGAGGAATCGACGGGTGGTGGGAGCGATGCCAACCTTACGGCCGCAATGGGAGTTCCCTCGGCAGACGGACTCGGCTCGAAGGGGCAAAACCCCCACGCCGAGGGTGAAAACATCGATATCGGCGAGCAGATCAATCGACTTGCACTGTTCATGAAAGCGATAAACTCGCTGTAGTGGGCGCAGTATGACGCAGCAACCAGAATCGACCCAACGGACTCCTGACGAAGTCCGGCGCCTTGCCGTCGGGCGGGGTGACGCGCTGAATTTGAACCGGATCATGGTCCCGCTCGACGGTTCTCGCCGGGCGGAGCAGATCCTGCCGTTTGCCTCGATGATTGCGGACTGGTTTTCGGGCGAGATAACGCTGTTTCATGCCCTGCCTCCAACTCACCCGGCGAGAGGGGCCCGACCGGGACATGTGCACTACCCCGACGCGCCGCATGACCGTGGCACTGCGCTGGCGGTGGCTTATCTCGAAGAAGTTGTGAGCAGGCTCGGGCCGCATGGTGTTCGGTCGCGCTGGGGGGTTGCCACCGGTGATGCCGTGTCGATGATTACGTCACGTTCGGCGACCAGTTCATTTGGAGTCGTGGCCGTGGCTATTACCCCGCGTTCCAGGAAGAGACGACTGCTTTCTCCCGGGTTGCTGGACGAGTTGTGGAAATCGACTGCCGTACCCCTGCTCATCGCCGATCCGCGACAGGTCGGTCTGAATGGCACTCCGCCGATGGCCCCGAAAACGCTGATTGTTCCAGTTGGCCGGGGGATGACCGATTCAGCCAGGTCGATCGCCAGCGCACTTGCGGGTGCCAGCCGTTCGGTTCTTAAACTGGTGATGCCCGGCGAGGCCCCAGATGAGTTGGCCGAGAATGAATTGCTTAGCGCGTTTTCAGACGATGGTGTTTTTGCGGAGATCGAACGTGCGGGGGGCGGTCTTGTCGAGTACGTTCGAGAACTGCAATCTGCCGAGCCGGGATCGTGGCTGGTAGTCGGCTCGAAGATGCGGTCAGGGATCAGCAGATCGGTTCTCGGTAGCGCCGCCGATAGACTTGTCCGGGACGGGGATGGGCCTGTCATCGTCGTCCCAGATCCAAAGGTGGGGCGCCGACGTCTGCGATCGGCACACGACGCGACCCGCGACCTTGCGACATCGCTCTAGACGGTTCTGACTGGGTGGCAGTGTTCGGGCTGGGCGTTGTCTCTGCGGTGAACTCGACAGATTTGGGCCTGGCGTGCCCGGCTGTGCCCGATCAGGCTGGCCCGTCTTCCCAGTTGCGGCGTGTGAGGTAGCCTGCGAGCGCACCAACTGTAGATCCGAACCAGGTGTAGGGGATCAGGGCAATCATCGCGATCACCCACCACATCGTCTGTATCCGGAGGATTTCATCAACCCCGAATGCAAACTTGAAGACCAGGACAATGAGCGCCGGGATGAACATGAGGCCGGCCATCAGCGCGCCGAATTTCACTATGCCGTCCTGGTCGATCCTGGCGATTCCGCCGCCGATGAAGCCGGCGATGAACGGGCTGAGGGGGACGGCTATGAAGTGGACGAACGGAATTACGATTGAGGCGAGCATTATTCCGAATCCGACCAGGACACCCTTGAGCATCTAGACTCCCCGTTTCGTGGTGGTCCCAAAACGCAATCACGCGCCGGGTGCGCTGTCTCGGTACAGCGGTGGGCGCGCATTGCCCATTCAGGGTACGGCGCAGGAACTCAATCGAAAACAGGTTTCAAGCGTGAACTGGCGGGTTGATGCTCTCATCGGAGCATGCGATTTCACGAGTGATTCCCATGCAGGAGCGTCGCTGGAGTCTCGCCGAGGAGATAATGGTTACCGCACGATCCGGGTTCGATGTGCCACCAGTTCTGATCGAAATCCTGGCCGTCCGGTTGCTCCCCGTTCGGTGGCCACCCGTTTCACACGGTAATATCTTGCTCCGAACGTTGCGTGGCGATGGCCAGTCACACCTGCGGCTTATCGACGAATCTGTCACGCCTGCCCGACCTATAGCGAACATGCCCAAACAAGATGGTTCTCTAACCGACGCCGATTACGTTTCGCTCGTCCGTGCGCTTGACCGCATGGTCCCCACTGAAGACCTCGAACCTGGCGCGGGCGAGTTGGGGATATTGGACGAGGTGGAGGAGCGCGCCCGCAGCGAGGATTCGACGCGGGTAGCGTTGTTGCGGGTGGCCGAGGCGTTATCGCTTGATCTGACCGCGCATGCCGTCGGCGGATTTTCAGCGATGACTGAGCAGGAGCAGATCGATTGCCTGCTCAGTATCGAGCGGTCGCTCCCGGGTGAGTTCTCGCAGGTACTCGGCATCGTGCGTGACGTGTACTACCAGGACGAACGAACTCCGGACCGGCCTTCGAGTTTCGATGGCGATGACGAGATTTTCGGGAAGGCCCCCGAGGAACCCGAGGTCGTCACCGGAAGACGGCGGGGGAGTCGACGGTGGGAAGAGGGTGATGGATGAGCGCCGACAATACGCCCAAAACCACGAAAGTGCTGTTCGACACCGACATTGGCTCGGACATCGACGATGCTGTCGCCCTCGCCTACCTCCTGGCGCAACCACGGTGCCAGCTTCTTGGCATCACGACCGTTTCAGGGCAACCGGTTGAACGGGCGAAACTCGCTTCCGCCATATGCAGGACTGCAGGGCGAGAAATAACGATTGTTCCCGGCACCGAGGAGAGACTCGACGGGCCAACTCGCCAGCCGAACGTCCCGCAGGTTTCTGTATTACCGATTTGGCCGCACGAGACCGCGTTCAGCGAGCAGGGCGCGGTAGATTTCATGGCCGAAACGGTCAGGGCTAATCCGAATGAAGTCGTTCTACTCGCGGTTGGGCCAATGACAAACGTCGCCCGGCTTTTTACGGCACACCCGGACGTTCCGGGCCTGCTGAAATCGCTTCACCTGATGAGTGGGCGATTCACCGATTCGCAAGTCGAGGCGCCGAGCGCCGAGTGGAACGTTCACTGCGATCCGGCGGCGGCGGCGGTCGTCTACTCACCCGAGGTTCATAGTGTGGTCACCCGTCACACGTCTATCGGGCTGGACGTGACGCACCAGGTGGTGATGAACTCCGAGGAGGTTGAGCGGCATTTTCAACACCCACTTCTAAGTCCGGTACTCGAGATGTCGAGGGTCTGGTTTGACGAACGCGAGCAGTTGAGGTTCCACGATCCACTGGCAGCCGTGACGTTGTTCGACGAGTCGATCTGTGGATTCGAGCAGGGCACGGCCAGGATCAGGCGCGCAGAAGGGCGCGACGATGGTGCGATCGATTGGTCTCCGGATGCTAATGGGCCGCACCGTGCCGCTATGACAGTAGATGCGGCCCGGTTCTTCGATTCGTACTTTGGAGTTTTCGCCTAGCGAGGGTGCCGGTGGATGGCGTGTATCCGCTCTGCCTGCCAGGGCGAGCGGATGATCGGCCTTTGCTCCCTGCCAGGAAGGGAGTTAGAGGGTGGGTCGCGGTGTTCGCGATTGAAAGGTGTTGGCTGTTCCCAACTTCCACCCACACCCTAAACCCTCTCCCTTCCAGGGAGAGGGGATCTGCATAAAGTCGTTCGGGACCGGCGGGCAAATTCAGGTTATGCCAGGTCGAATGTGATTTCGAACTCGGCGCAGATGCCGCGAAACCAGTCGACTACCTCGGGGTGGAGGGGGACGCCGTTCTCGCGCCTGTCGATTCGAACCTCGTGCTCGGGCAATCCGGCGTAATAAACACGTTCCTGGCCCGGCATTGGCTTCGTTGCGGCCAGGCCCTTCAACATGCCGTCCATGTTCGCCTTGAACTCGTCGGCGTCTCCGAAGGCATCGACCGAGTAGGCCGCTACGAAGTGCGCACGTCTTGTTTGGGACAGGGTGCCGAACCCGGGGGCAAACGATAGCTGCCCACAGAGAATATCGACCATCACGCCAAGGCTATAGCCCTTGTGCGACCCCAGTTCACGGGTCGAACCCACCGGCAGCTGCATTCGTACACCGCTTGCTACGAAGTTGGCCGGTGAACCGCCGTCCATGTCGGGTGATCCGTCGTCGTTGGCAACCCACCCCGGCGACATGTCCTTGCCCATGCGGTTGGCAAGACCGATCTTGTTGCCGGCGATAGAGGTCATCGCTGCATCGAACATGAAGGGAGGTTCGTTACTGGCAGGAGCTGCGAACGCAATCGGGTTCGTTCCGAGTTGCGGCTCTGCACCGAAGGTCGGGACCATCGATTTGCCCCCGGCGGTCATGCACCACCCGATCATGTCGTGCTCGACGGCTCTCATGGCGTGGTAGCCCGCGGCACCGAGGTGGCCGGAGTTGCGAACTGCGACAACGCCCGTCCCAACCGCCCTGGCCTTTTCGATTGCGATGTCCATTGCCTTGGGAGCGATCATCAGGCCCAGGCCGCCGTCACCATCGACAACGGCCGTCGAAGGCGATTCCTTCACTATCTTCATCTGCGGGTCCGGGTTCGTTATTTTCGAGTTGTAGGAGGCTACGTAGGCCCTGAGCATGTTCGAAACGCCATGGGTGTCGATTCCACTTTCGTCGGCGAACAGCAGTACATCGGCACCGAGCTTGGCTTCAGACTCTGGAACGCCGCATTTCATGAACACCTGTTCGGTGGCGGTGCGCAGCCTGGTTACATCAACCCGCACGGCAATGTCTTCTGGTACCTGGAAATGTTTCAGCAACTCGAACCTCGCAATATGAACGACTCAACCCTCTCGGCGACCAGCCACCACCGAAATCTTCCCGAGAGCGTTTTCCCTGATGATCCGGCGGAATAGTAGCACTTGAATCTCACCGCGTTGAGACATCCGACCGGCTATTTGCTACGCTGAATTCGTTCCAGGTTCTGAAACCCGCACGACTTGAGCGATTTTTCGCAGGCTGTGCGATTCGAAAATGGGGCTGTAGCTCAGTTGGGAGAGCGCGTCGTTCGCAATGACGAGGTCGGGGGTTCGAATCCCCCCAGCTCCACCAGGCGATAACCAAATCACCGTCTCATCAAAGGGGCGGTGTTTTTCTACCCTTTTTCCACACGCCGTGGGCTGCCTGAAAACCTTCCAACCAGACCATACGAACGTTGTTCCTCCCGGGTATGTCATCTCAGACTTTGTGAAGGATGGAACAAAGATGGCTGGTTATGCGTCTCCACTACGAGCAGGCAATTCGGTCACAGGCAGGTGCCAGGGCAGAATTCACCGCTCCTTAAAACAATCCTTCCGGACCCAGGTTACGGGCCGGTACTGATAACAGGAGACTGGTGCGATGAAAAAGACATTTGTACTCATTATTTCGATGTTAGTGATGGTTGTAGCACTCACCGGATGCGCTTCCGCCGAACAGGGGCCATCTGGAACAGCAGCTGAGATAGCCGACAAGATTTTCAACGAGGCAGGGGCCGACCCGTTTGGTCCGGCTGCGGAAATCGAAACCGAGGTCAACATGCAGTGGTTGCTCGGATCAACCGATTACCCGCAGTTCGCAGATTCTGTGGCAGTGATGCCGCTGATGAACCTGGACACCCGTGCTCTGCACGTAATCAGGGCGGCGAACGGCGAAGAGGTCGAGGACATCAAGGCAGCCCTGGCAGCGAACATCGACCCCCAGCGGCTGATCTGCGTGTCGTTCTCGATGGACGACGTGGTGATCGACAGCCGGGGTGACATTGTGTTCGTGACCATCAACACAGACCCCGACCAGCGTGCGGCACTCGCCGAGGCCTTCCAGGCGATTAGCTAGTGTCCAACGGGGTGAGGTCTGGCGATTCGACCGCTGAAACAAAATAAAGACAGATTGAATGACGGGTGGTACGACGAGAGTTGACCATCCGTCATTGCTATGGACGAGGAATTCAGAAGCAGCCAGACGCCAAGGTAGAATTCAGCATCTAGCCGAAAGAACTTTTGCGGAGCGGGGAGGATTGGTGTGGAGCCGATCTCAGGAGTCGGGCGTAATGAAGAAGTTATTTGCGGTTATTGTTTCGATGCTAGTGATGGTTGTCGCACTCACCGGGTGTGGTTCGAAAGAGCAGGGGCCTTCGGGTACGGCAGCTGAGATAGCAGACAAGATTTTCGCCGAAGCTGAGGCAGAACCGTTTGGTCCTGCGCGCGGGGTTGAGTCGGACGACGACATGCGGTTTCTGCTCGGATCGACCGAATACCCGGAGTTTGCCGATTTCGCGGGGTTGACGACCTGGGGGTTCCCTAATAGCTCTCGAACAACTTGCCCCAGGGGGTTTTCATCGCTTCCCGGATGCGTTTACGCCCGATGAAAGGTAGCCAGAACTGGTTGTGATACACGTTTGATGCCCAGTAGGCCCATGGTGCGATGGGCGACCTGAGCAGCAACTTTTCCAGCGGCTTCAGGGGACCGTGATAGATAAGGCGCTGGCCACGGGAGGCGAACGTGCTCTCGTTACCGGCAAAATTCCAGTTCACATCGGCGATGTCGTCACCGACAAGTTCGATCTCACCGGGTTTACCAACACCCAGACCCATTTCGTGGGCGATGCGGATCATCGGTATCGACATCGGGTCGAGGCCCATCATCTTCGCCGCCACGGCGTCGATCGCCACCTGGTCGGCCGAGGCGAGAATGACGTTTTTTGTGTGGATGCGCATTGCACGCGGCCCCGGCCCGTCTCCTGCGAACGTGCCGTCCATCACGGCGAAAAGACCCGAGTGGATCTCTTTCTGGATCTGCAGCAGGTCGACAAGGGTTTCGTGAATGACCGCATGGGTCCAGTGGCGATAGCGGTGGAGCAGCCCACCAAATGCGTTCTTCATGGCCCCCGTCATGGTCGTGAATACGTGGGTCTTCACGGTCGGCATCTGGACGATGTTCGTGCCCGGGAACACCTCGGGGATGAACAGGCCGTCTTTGTACACATCGTCAAGCACCAGCATCTTCGCGGTTGGCTTGTATGGCACCCACCTGACCGGTGGCACGTCGAGCACCACGTGGCCCAGGCCCAGCCTGTCTTCGACGACCCTGTGCTTGTTGTTCTCGCGGCCTTCATCGGGGTTCACGACAACCGTGCCGTTGTGGGCGGCGGTGAGCTTGTCGAAGCCGTCGGCCTGGAGCTTCCGGGCTACCCCGTCGATCTGCCACGGCGCCGACGAGCAGGCCGGGTAGTAGTGCTGCCACGAGATGTTCACCTTCAGGAAGGTTTCGATATCGGGCAGAAGAGCCGTTTGATAGTCGGCAAGGTCCAGTAGCCGTGCGTAGTCGTCGATTACGGTCTCGGGAGTGGTGTAGAGGACTGCGACCTTCCCCATTTTGGGTTCGGCGTGCGGGATGTCGGGCTGGGTCAGCACTCGCCCTTCGTCTCTGATCATCGAGACCATCTGTGTGATTCACCCCTTTGCCGAAAAATCCGGCCCACGTTGCCGTAATAACGCACCAGGTAAGAATAGTCACATCCCATTTATCCGGGACACCCCGGCGCAGTACCCTGTCAGTGTAACTTTGCCAGAACCAAACGAACCGGACGAACCAGGGGGTGCCAATGTCCAACTCGCAGCCCGATTCGCAGCAGGCTTTGCATGGCCGAACGGTGGACGCGTGCACGCATGTGCTCCCACCGGCGTTCGGGCGCGACCGTGAACGCATTGCTCGGGTCGACGCTACGTTCCGGACGCTCTTTGGCGATCCGAAGGCGAGGATCGTCCAGGCGGATGATCTTGTTGCGTCGATGGACGGAGCGGGTTTTGATGTATCGGTATGCGCGGGGTTCGGCTGGACCGATCCGGCAGTCGCGCGCGAGTCCAACGACTACAACCTGGAGGCGGCGCGTACACATCCCGGTCGGCTCGTCGCGTTTTGCAGTGTTAACCCGCTCTGGGGTGAAGACGCAGTCGCCGAGGTGCGACGATGCTTCGATGCGGGTGCGAAGGGGATCGGGGAGTTGCACCCCGATACGCAGGGGATCCTCGATGCGGACCCGGCTTCGCTCGCGCCGGTCTTCGACGCCGCCCGCGAGCTTGGGATACCTGTCCTGGTGCATGCCTCCGAACCGGTCGGTCACGGCTATCCCGGCAAGGGGACGGCCACGCCCGAGTTGCTCATGGCGCTGGTAAACGCCTACCCGAACAATAAGTTCATATTCAGCCACCTCGGGGGCGGGCTGCCGTTTTACGGTCTGATGCCCGAGGTGAGGTCGGCACTGAAGAACGTGTATTTCGATTCGGCGGCGTTCCCTTTCCTGTACAGGCCCGAGGTTTTCGACGTAGCGGCAAGATCGATCGGCGCAGAAAAGATTCTGTTTGCCAGCGACTTTCCGGTAGTGAGTCAAAAGCGGGCACTGGACGAGTTCGAACGGTCCGGCGTCAGCGCTGAGCAGGCGAAATTGATTCGTGGGGCGAACGCCGTTCAGTTGCTGGAGTTATAGCGAAATCTGCAAGAACTGGCGATTTCACCGGTTAGCTCGTCGCGAAATCCCCATGCCCGGTATTTGCCTTGAGTACAGCTTCAGGGTTATATTTGTGGGGTTGAACCAGATGAATAGCTCACTCCGCTCCCACAACTCCGCCGCCGTATGTACGCAGGCCTGTACCTGTATGTGTACCTGTACGCCCGCAGGGGTTGTCGGTTTTGCGTGTTGTTGTATTTGTTGACTTAGTCACACAGCGACGATAAGAGAATCGAACCCCTGCCAGCAGCAGGGGTTTTTTTGTTGCTGGAAGCACCTCCTACTATCACTACGGATCTAACTGATACAACGACATGGTAAACATCTTCAAAATAGCGCTTTCCGGCATAAGGAAAGCCATCGAAGCCGCCCAGGGGCTCGGCGTGGAAGCCGACTCGCTC
>JASLNQ010000009.1:13796-18481 GCA_030745955.1 Dehalococcoidia bacterium
AACGAAAAACAAACAATCCCAACACGACCAACTACAGAAATACGACTCGCTCTCCGCGGCTAAGCGCAGCCGGTAAACTACCACTCCTCCATCCTTGGTTATTAACGTGGTCCCGCCGAATTGAGGTCGCGTTCCGCGCATGATCACGGCGGCCTCACAATTTCCGATGATCCCAGGATGTTGAACTATTCCTCGACTTCCAGCCCGCTCCGGTCGACGTGGCAACGGCCTCACCAGCCGCCCGTGGTCTGATGTAAACACCTCGGCGCGTGGTTGCCTCACGTGTAATTCGATATCATCACCGCACGCTAGCCCGAGGGACCTGGGACCGCAGCGAAAGGCTCAACCTCGGAGAGACCTACTTTGGGGGGCACTATGACCAGCATTCCACTGTCTGGCAGGCTTCGGACCGCCCTTGTCGAGTTGATGGGTGTCGAAAAGACGATCCAGGCGACTCTGTCGAACTCGAGAACATTGGCGGAGCTACATCCTGGGGCAATCGCTCGTTTCGAGGAAATCGAGGCGTTGTCCAGCGATCACATCGGTGCAATCAGTTCCAGGCTGAGCAGTGGTGGCGACGGTGATGCCGTGGGGATCAGCCCAGGTTCGGCCCGATCTGGCCAAGACTGGCTTTCAGACCACCACCCGGTCTCCAGTTCGCTCCGAATTGCCTACACGCTGCTTGGTGAGGCGATCATCGGGTACTCGATGATTCAGCCTATCGCCACTCGCTTCCAGGACTCGTGGGTGGCTGCTCAAGAAGGCACCACGGCCCACCTGGCCCGCCAGCACACCCAGGACTACGTGGCTGCAGCGGGCTGGATCATGGAGATGATCCATGAAGTGGTCATCTGGGAACTCGACGGGGCCGGACTTGAGTGCCGCTGCACGTGCCCGGGTTGCAGTATTGGCGTGTGTGTCGGTCCCTCAAGTTCAAGGGCGATTGTTGCCAGGGCTCAGTCAGCTGCACTACCCGCAGAGGTCCGGTCGGGAATCTACCTCAATCGGCCACGCGCCGGCAGTGCAACGGCGGAAGCGGGACTCCAGAGAGGCGACGTCATACTGGCTGTCAACGGAACACGGATTGATTCACTCTCCAGGTTTCAGACTGAGGTTCACAACCACCAATCGGGCGATCTTATGAAATTCAGGGTTCGGCGCGGGGCTGAAGAATTCAGTACCGAAGTGGTCCGGCGGTATGACCAGAGCGAAGGACGATCGTACGACCTCGACGACTGCATCCAGCCTGTCGGTGAGGACTTCTCGCAGGCTCGCGCACTGGAGTTTCATGAAAAACTGCGCAATGGCGGTGGCGGGAACGGCGACGAATATTCCGAACTTTCGAATCTCACTGCACGGGAGATTCAGATTCTGCGCCTGCTCGCCGAGGGAGCCAGCAACACCATGATCGCGGCGGAACTGGTCATCAGCCGGGCTACAGTTGCACGACACGTCGCCAACATACTGGCGAAGTTGCAGCTCGCCAATCGCACCGAAGCCGCCACCCTCGCCACCCAGGCCGGGTTGCTGTCCAGGGCCTGATTACAATCCGGACGGGCAGCGAACGGTGTTTCAGTTGCATTGATCCTGATTTCGGGCTTCTCCACTCTGAAAAATGGTTCGGATGGAGGATGCCGGTTTTGTCTTCTGATTGGAGGATGTCTGCAGGACGCACGACATCGTGCGCATAAGGAGGACACAGTGGCCAAGACCTACACCTGTCGGGACGTCGGAGTCGACTGCGATTGGATGACCAGCGGCGAGACCGAAGACGAAGTGATGACCAATATTGGAGCGCACGCTGCCCAGATCCACCCGGATATTGAGTTGACCCCGGACCTTCTAGCTGCAGTCCGAGGGGTCATCAAGGACGAGTAGAACGGCTCGGAGCTCTCGCCGACACTCAGGGGGGAAGGCGCAGCTCTACCGTCGCCAAAGTTACGCGCTTGCGGTCGTCCCGAACCGCCCAACTTGGGATCCGAGAGGGGAGTCGCCTCACGATCGGGACTAACCGCGAGCTGGATAAAAGTGAGAAACCCCTCACCCGAAACGGTGGTGAGTATGTATTGATGATTGCCGGGTGTAGCTCGAACCCACAGAAACGGATGGGCTCTACATTTCGAAAATTAGGGGGATGCGGATGAACAGGCTGCAGCAGCATTTAGCGTCGATGGTGGCCCTCGAAGGTCGGATTGAAAAGAAACTGGCTGAGATTGTCGGTGGGGGGATCGCCCATTCTGGTGCTGACGGGTTACTTGGACGTATACACGCCATGGCGAAGACCCAGCATCGCGCACTGAGCGCTCGGTTTGAGGCGATCCGGAATGAGGGCAAGGACCTTGACACCCGGGGCACGGTCCCCATTCTGGGTGATTTGACCAGGATTGCTGGAAGCGACAGCAACAATTCGGTCTCGTTCGCACTGCATACCGTAGCTACGATGCTGAACCACGCAATTTTCGGCTACACGATGTTGCAGGCTCTGGCCCACCGATACCTGGACAGCAAGACCGCAGGTGGTGAGAACACCGGAGACGTTTCAGAGCAACACACCCGCGATTACGCAGCGGTGGTGCAGGAGGTCAATCAAATGATCCAGAACGTAGTGCTCTGGGAACTTGCCCGGGCCGGTGACGAGTGTCGTTGTACGTGCCCTTCGTGCGGCCTCGGCGTTTGTCTCTGCGCCCTGTCCAGCAGGGTGATCTTGAACAGTGCGTGGGCCGAGACCGCTCCAGCTCCCGGGGACGGAGTTCTCGTCCAACAACCAAAATCCGGCAGCGCCGCGGCGATGGCGGAGTTGCAGGCGGGAGACATCGTGCTGACCGCGGACGGACAGGTGCTGCATGCCCCCCCCGGACCTCCAAAGCGTGGTCAGCGGACACCAGCCAGGAGAGGACATCACGCTTCAGGTGCGGAAAAATGGCGGTGAGACACTCGACGTTGTCGTTACTCGCCCCTGACTGATCCCGACGTTCGCGGGCCGGTGCCGATGATATTAGCAATACCTGAGCATCGTCCTGAATCGCGCCAGCCCGCAGCCGTGTATTATTCCGCCTCAATGTGCACGACCTGTCGATGCACGGCTACGAGGCGTGCGAAATGTCAACGTTGGTTGCAAAACAGAAAGAACGCGTCGGTGGAACTGAATTCGTTCATGTTGAGGACGTTTGCGATACCGAGGGTGTGATCGATTTGGCCCTCGTGTGATCCCGACACCAGCAGAACTCGAAACGCTGCGCGAAGCAGGCCGCATCGCAGCCGACTCCCGCAACTGGGCGGCGGACGCCATCAGTCCCGGCACATTGCTGCGTGACCTGCAGGACGGCATGGAAACGCTCATCCGTGAGGCCGGTGCTATGCCATCGTTCCCGGCCCAGACCAGTCGCAACACGATCGCCGCCCACTACTGTTCATCACCGTCCGACAAGACCCGGTTCGAGGAAAACGACCTGGTAAAGATCGATGTCGGGGCCCATATCGACGGACTGGTTGTCGATACCGGCGTTTCGGCCGACCTTTCGACTGATGGGCGCTGGTCGGCGATGATCGGGGCGGCGTCGGACGCACTCGACGCGGCGATCGAGATGTGTGCGCCCGATGTGGAGGTGGACGACATCGGCGAGCGGGTGGGCGATGTTATCGCCGCGGCGGGTTTTCGCCCGGTCCTCAACCTCACGGGCCACGGGCTCGGCAGATGGGTTTTGCACGATAGCCCCCAGATACCGAATGCGCGAATCGGCTCGCCCGGGAGGCTGGAGGTCGGCATGTTGTTTGCCATCGAGCCTTTTGCCACTTCGGGGGCGGGTTATATCGAAGACGACGGGAAGGCGGAGGTGTTCATGCTTTCGGGCATGCCGAAGCCGTCGAACAAGATTGATCGGGAGGCGTTGGAAGCGATCGATTCGTGGAACGGGCTGCCGTTTGCGCGTCGGTATTTCGCTGATCTTCCCAAAAAGCCGTTCGAGCGGACGCTGAAGGAACTGATCAAGCAGGGCATAGTGAGGCAGTACCCGCCGCTGGTGGAGGTTGGCAGGGCACATGTTGGGTGGAAAGAGCACACGATCCACCTCGGGCCCGACGGCCCTGAGGTGATCACGGCGTAGTTGGCTGGGGATTGCGCTGAAACTGGGGGATCCGGGGGGTGAATCCGGGGTAGCGCTGACATGTCGCCCCAGGCATCGTTGCGAAACGTGAAATACTGCTGTTTCGCCTACTACCTGGAGCCCATACATGCCCGAAGCACAAACGAACACGCCGATAGCCCGACTCGGGTCGACGGCCATCGACGTTAACGACCTGGAGCTTGAGAAGAAGTTCTGGCAGACCGTCCTGGGCGTGGAGATCGCCGCAGAACCCGCCGACTATGTCTTTTTCAAACCGCAACCGGGCTGTTCGGCGCTGACCCTTCAAAAAGTTCCAGAGGGCAAGACAGGCAAGAACCGCGTGCACCTGGACCTTGAGGTTTCAGACCTCGACGCGACCGTCCGGCAGCTGGAAAAACTCGGCGCCTCCGTTGTCCGGCCCAAGCCCACGGAGGGATTCCAGTGGGTTGTGATGGCCGATCCCGAAGGCAACGAGTTCTGCATCGCGGATCAGGGCAGCTGACCGGCACCTACCCCCCGAAGTCGAATTCGAGGCCTACGCCCTGGGCTTTTGCCTGTTCGTAGACTAGCGATGCGCACGAA